>SFBL01000014.1 GCA_007095785.1 Microcystis aeruginosa Ma_SC_T_19800800_S464 | reverse complement strand
AATTGCTAGTCTGGTTTCTGGTACAAACTACTATCTTTCTGGTAGCTACAGTGGTAATGTTTTCACCATCAGCGCTGATGGTGTTGGCTTAGATACACTGATTATTCAAGGTACTGGGGGTGCTTTTTCAAGCAACGCTTCTTCAGTTCTTTTGAGATTGGTTAATAATAATAATCTGGTGGCAGGTAACTTTATTTAACTTCATCTCCCCAATGAAGTGGCTCCTTAGAGTGGGTTAGGCTGTCGCTAACCCACTCTAAAATCGCAGCACGGGAGCAATTGGTTAATAATCAAAAAATCTCCCTTTTACAGGGAGATTTTGGGCAATATCTAGGGTTATCCCCCGACAAACTACACCAATTTCAGATCGGGATAATTAGCGAGAATGTCATCTTGACTGAGAATATCACCCTCGCTTTGGGGAGTCCAAATCACTTCTACTGCTAAAAGTCGATCGCCTCCCATACTACCAATTTGTTGCAGGGCCTGTTTCAAGTCTTGGGAATCATTAATTTTGGCTAGAGAAAATTTACCGACGATGCCGGCTAAAATAGTCACCAAAATATAGCCTTCCGGTGCGCTTTTAGCTAATTCTCCGTCTTGAGCAGTTAAAATCTTATCTGTAGGAGCTTGACGCAGTTGATTATTGTAATTAGTTAAGGTTTCCGCCGTTAGTTTACCGCGTTCGTTGAGAGACCACTGATTAAACTTCGCTTCGGCACTGCTGAGGCTGGTTTGTTGAGAATCGACGTTACCATAAACCCAGTATTCCGGATGACGTAACAGGGCTAAAGCGGATTCTTGCAACACATCCACTCGTCCCTCAGTTGTGCTAGTATCCACAGTCAGAGCGATTTGATTTAATTCTTTTTGCAGATAACGAGCATTTGCCAACAAACCTACCTGTACTTTAGCCACGGAGACGGTTTCATAACCAGATTCTATCGTCATACCATTCTCATCACTGCCTCCACCATTACGGAAAGCATTAACGAGGAAATTGGCAATAGCAAAAAAGATTAACAGAGAAATTAAGCCACCGCCACCACCACCCCAAAAGAAGGGTAAAAGGAAGGGAAAACCAATACCTCCACCATAACCTGGGGAACTGTAACCACCACCTCTAGAAGGGCTAATACTGCGACTAGGGGCGCGAAAACTACCGCCACCCATTCTACCCCCCGATGCCGCCAAAGCACTGGGAATAGAACCTAAAATCAGCGTTGTCACTAATCCTAGAACTAATAACGGCTTGGCAAGCGATCGAACTTTAGTTAAAATTTTGTCAATCATAAAAATACCGAAGCAACCCTTTATTTACTAGGATAACCAGTTTCTCCCTCAGAGATAGACAAATCCCGAATAGGGATAACCGAATCAGTGATCAGTTATCAGATATCATATTTGAGTTTTCAGTTCACTGATTACTGTTTACTGTTTACTGATCACTGAAAATTATGACTTGGAATTTCTCCCCTCCCACGGATTCGAACTTAGGCGATCGCGAAGTACCCTTAGAAAGTCATCATCTCTGGGGTAAACGGATTGCTTTACTGGTAACGGGAGGGATTGCGGCCATGAAAGCGCCGCTAATTGCCCGATCTTTGCGGAAATTCGGGGCTACAGTCGTGGCTTTTGTCTCAGAAGAAGCTTTAAGATACGTCACTAGGGAAGCTTTGGAATGGAGTACGATTAATCCCGTAATTAGCCAATTAACGGCAAAAGCAGAACATTTAAGCGATCAATCTCCCTTTGATCTTTATTTAGTCGCCCCCGCTACCTATAACACGATTAATAAGTTTCGTTACGGAATAGCTGACGGAGTGATCACTTCATGCTTGGCCTCGGCCTTGGGACGACAGGAAAAGGGAAAAACTAAAATTCTGCTGGTTCCCACCATGCACGGCAGTTTACATAATGCTATTCTGACTGAATCTTTGCAAACTCTCGATCGCTGGGGAGTCGAGATTATGCCACCCCGGGATGACTACGGTAAACACAATCTCCCCGGGGAAAAAGAGATTACCGTGGCAGCCTGTGGGATTCTCAGTAATTCTGTACTGAAAAATATGGCGATTTTAGTCACCGGTGGACCCACACCCGTGATTATCGATAATATCCGTCGTTTAACTAATCGTTTTACTGGACAATTAGGAGTCGCTATTGCAGAAGAATTATACCTGCGCGGGGCAAAGGTGCAGTTAATCCACGGACGCGGCAGCTATACACCCCCCGCTTATTTACCCCACGAAATTATTGAAACCTATGACGAGTATCTAGGGAAGGTGATGGGAGAATTAGAGAGTAAAGATTATAAATTTGGCATTTTCTCCGCATCAGTGGCAGATTATCGCTTAGAAAGTCCTTTTTCTGGTAAGATTCCCAGTGGAGGGCAGTTAAACCTTAATTTTGTGCCGACGGAAAAAGTGATTGACAAGGTGAGAGAAAAATTTCCCGATTTAGAGATGGTGACTTTCAAGTATCAGGAGGGAGTTAGTCAGGAGGAGTTACTGGAAATCGCCCGTAAACGCCTAGAAAAGGACTATCAGGCGGTCATTGCTAATAGGGGTGAGGAAAAGGGCGATCAAGGGGAACAGGTGGCTTATTTGGTCACAAAAGCGGCATTGAGGAAATTTATCGGTAAAAAAGCGATCGCTATTGGCATCGCCGAATATTTAGAACAGCGAGCCAAAAATGTTACAATCAAAAAAATTTAATATTTTTTAATATTAATTTGCAAAAATTTAGGGTAAGACAGTCATGGGTAACATCAACTTCGTCAAAGAGAATAAGATCGTGGTAGCGGCAGATGGGGCGAATTTACGAGAGAAAGCAATCCAGAATGGCGTTGATATCTACACTTTTGGCGGTAAATTGATGAATTGTGGCGGTTACGGTCAGTGTGGTACTTGTATAGTGGCAATTGTCGAGGGTCTGGAAAATCTCTCAGCCAAAACCGACTTTGAGCAGCGCTGTCTGAAGAAAAAACCCGAAAATTATCGTTTAGCCTGTCAAACCATGGTTAATGGTCCGATTAGCGTCCAAACTAAACCAAAATAGCACTTAAGCGTCAGCAACGCACCGGTGGGGAAGGTGCGGGGAGCGGAACCATTGAGGGGTTCAATACCGGCGAAAATTGCTCAACGGATTTAGTATGATACTAAATCCGGTTATTAAAAACTGATTATTTATTCCCCCTTTTGCCTCTTGCCTTTTGCCCGTCCTGATATGTAGCCTATACTCAACGGATTTAGTATGACTACTCCCTGCTCCCCTCACCGATCGCAGAGCGATCGGTGAGGGGAGCAAATTGCTCATTTTGTCATCTAGATTGCATCCCGAGCGGAAACCTTTGGGTAATCTATGAGTAGGGATACTCAAACCTCCCCTTCCTTGCTACGTTCCTGAGAGGGATTTTTTTTTCTCATAAACTTTACATTATTTAATAATTATTGTAATATTAGTTAAATAAACAAGGTTGTCACTACTGGCCATTTATGACCATAAAATCTACATATAGCCCAAAAAAGAACTATAGAGGCAATTAAATCCTCAATTAGATTTCTCTGTATCCCTGAGTAACCACTTACTTGTCTCTTTACAAAACGAGAAGAAACCCTGATAGCATCTCCTTAACTGTCCCTGGGGAAGCGATCTGAAAAAAGCCATCAATCCCTGAATATCAACCCTCCATCGACGCGCACTCATGAAAACCTCGAAAAACCCCACCGATCCAGTTCGCGCCTATCTCAGAGAAATTGGCCGAGTTCCCCTTCTCAGCCATGAGGAAGAAATTCTCTACGCGAAACAGGTACAAAGATTGATTTTTCTGGAAAAAATCAAGGAATCCCTAAAAGCTAAACTCGGCAGCGACCCCAGCGATCGCCAGTGGTCAGAAGCGGCGGAAATTAGTGAAGAACAACTACGTCGAGAATTAGGGGCAGGGGATTTCGCCAAACGCAAGATGGTAGAAGCGAACCTGCGTCTAGTGGTTTCCGTCGCTAAAAAATACCTAAAACGCAATTTAGATCTATTAGATCTCATCCAAGAGGGAACCATTGGGATGCAAAGAGGGGTGGAAAAATTCGATCCCACCAAAGGCTATCGCTTTTCCACCTATGCCTATTGGTGGATTCGCCAAGCCATCACCCGAGCGATCGCAGAAAAAAGTCGCACCATCCGTCTGCCTATCCATATCACGGAAAAACTGAATAAAATCAAAAAAGCCCAGCGTCAACTAGCTCAAGATAAAGGTCGTGCTGCCACCATTGCCGAATTAGCCGAGGAATTAGACCTAACTCCTAAACAGGTGCGAGACTACCTAGAAAGGTCCCGTCAACCCCTTTCCCTTGACTTAAAGGTGGGGGACAATCAAGACACGGAATTAGGGGAACTCTTGGAAGATAAGGGACTTTCCCCGGAAGATTACACTGCCTATTCTTCCCTCCAGGTAGATTTAGAAAAACTGATGGCAGACCTCACCCCTCAACAAAAAGAAGTGATTTGTCTGCGTTTTGGTTTAGATAATGGGCAGCCCCTCACCCTAGCAAAAATTGGCGTTCGACTCAATATCAGTCGTGAACGCGTCCGTCAGATCGAACGAGAAGCGATCGCTAAATTAAGAAAACGCAGGGGCAACATCAGAGAATATCTAGCTAGTTAAGCCAGAGATAACCTAGAATTTGGGTCAAATTGATCGTCTGGATCACAGCGAGAAAAATGACCCATTTCTAGATTCATCGGCGATTTTTCTCGGCTATTTCTCTACTTCTTCAAGATATTTTTTCAAAAAGAGAGCTAATTTTTCTTTAGTGGCGACGGGAACAGAATCTAGACGGGTAAGAATAGCGTATTTAAGGGCAGAATGAGCGGCAGAAACGGGAGGATTAGCTGCCAGACGGCGCACCGTTTCTTGGATGACTTTTTGGGCATTAATAGCGTTATGGTGTAGATTTTCGATCACCATTTCTACAGTGACATGATCGTGATCGGGATGCCAACAATCGTAATCGGTAACTAGGGCTAAGGTAGCGTAGGCAATTTCCGCTTCTCGGGCTAATTTTGCTTCAGTTAAATTGGTCATACCGATCACGGTTGCGCCCCAACTTCTATAGAGATTTGATTCCGCTTTAGTAGAAAAAGCCGGCCCCTCCATACATAGGTATGTACCGCCGCGATGCAAGGTAACTTCCGGTAGGTTTAAACTGGCGACGGCATCACCTAAAATGTTGGCTAATTGGGGACAAATGGGATCACCAAAGGCCACGTGGGCAACAATTCCTTCCCCAAAAAAAGTCGCTATTCTCTCTTTAGTTCTGTCAATAAATTGATCGGGAATGACTAAATCTAGGGGTTTAACTTCGGCTTTGAGGGAACCAACCGCCGAAGCGGAAATAATATATTCAACCCCTAATTGTTTGAGGGCGTGAATATTAGCTCGAAAGGGTAATTCGGTCGGTAAAAAATGGTGACTTCTGCCATGACGCGCTAAAAAGGCAACTTCTGTTCCCTCTAAAGTACCGAGAATTAAAGCATCGGAAGGAGAACCAAAAGGAGTATCGAGGGATACTTCCCGCACATCCTTGAGGGCATCCATTTTATACAAACCACTGCCGCCAATGATGCCAATTTTTACCGTCGTCATAGTCTTGGAAAGAATTAGTTATCGCTGCCTTGATGTTACCACAATTGAGCGATCGAACTATGATGATTTTTCCGTCAAGACCCTACTTTTTCTTTTTCTTGCCTTTGAGAGAACCATTAATTAAACCATTAAAGCCATAAATTTCTTCAGTTCCCGCAATGGCAACTAACTCCACCTCTTTCGTGTCTCCCGGTTCAAATCGAACTGACGTACCTGCGGGAATATTCAGATGGGTTCCTTTTGTTAATTCGCGCTGAAACTCCAGGGCCTCGTTAACTTCATAAAAATGATAGTGGGAACCCACTTGAATCGGTCGATCGCCTGTATTAGCCACAGAAATACGCAGGGTGTCGCGACCGACATTAATCTCGATCTCCCCAGATGGTGTGATAATTTCTCCCGGAATCATAACTGCTAAAAATCTCCTGTTAGTGAATGGGATTGTGAACGGTAACTAATTTAGTACCATCGGGAAAAGTCGCTTCGATCTGTACTTCCGTAATCATTTCCGGGATGCCTTCCATTACCTCCTCGCGAGTTAATAAAGTGGTGCCGTAACTCATCAATTCAGCAACGCTACGACCTTCCCTAGCACCTTCGAGGATGGCGGCGCTAATATAGGCGATCGCTTCGGGATAATTTAACTTGATACCACGGTTTTTGCGTCTTTCGGCGAGCAGTGCCGCCGTGAAAATGAGTAATTTATCTTTTTCTTGGGGCGAAAGTTGCATAGATAGGCCTTTTTTCACACAGATGCTAGAGTTATTGTAGTTCTTGGTGGGATAGTTGTAGCGATCGAGTTGTGAAATTTTATTTACTTAGCCCCGATTATTGATGAAGATTTGGGAAGATACTTAAAAGTCTTGCTAGGAAGTTCATTCAGCGATCTGGCTAAAAAACGGCCGGCAATTGGTGAATAATTCAGGCTAATAGACATCTCCAAAAATTATCACCTGATCACAGCTTGCTTTGCTTTTTTGTACTAATTAAATAGTTCGATTGGTAAGTTTCTTAACCAGAAAGAATTTTAGTCCCAAGATAATATTAGGTCGAGGTCTCATGTTCTGGGAGATTCTTCGTCTCGCTACGCTCCACTCAGAATGACATTTACCTTTGCGCTTCACTCAGATAGCTGAGGTGTTGTCTTAAGGTTTAGCAAAACAATAATTTCCTATTTCATCTCGCTTGAGAGATAATTTTCCAGTTTCATATTCATATACTGGTGACTGAAACTGAGGGAGTCCATCTCTTTCAATAATTTCTCCTTTTTCATTTCGTAATACAGGACATAGGACTAACTTTCCTGTTTGATCAAATACCCATTTGTGTGTCTGGGGATCTCGCAAGGGAAGGGGATAAATAGGTAAGCTGCGAGAACTTTTTAATATTTTGCCTGTTTCATCTTGTAGGGGTTCTAAATAAATCGTTTCTCCTTGCAGATTTTTGGCTATTTCATTGGTCAGAGGGTCTCGTAAAGGAATGGCTTGGTTGGTAGCAATATCAAGCCGCTGATGTTCCCCAAAAGCAGGATATAAACTCGGTAAATTGTCTCCAGTAACTTGAAAGTGTTTAGTATATTGAATAGCCGATTCGGTGAAGCCGTATCTTTTTAATAAAGCGTGAATTCCAGTCTGCTCAATAGAAACTAATAGATCTATATCAGTTACTTGTAATTCTGCTGCTTTCTTTAATGCTGCATCAATTAACAGCTTAATTGTTGGCGGATGCTGGTGCTGTTTCTCCACATATAACCCCAATACTGCTCCAACTCGACGCGGTATAAATGGATTTTCTAGCATCTCTAATTCTGTCTTAAGTTGCGGTGGAGGTGCTTCATCATAAAAGTAAATAGAGAGGAATCCAACTAACTCCTGTTCGTACTCTAAAACAAAACAGAAAGAGAGCGGTTTGCTCAACTGATAGCCGACATATCTGGCAAAATCAAAATCAGATTTGATTCCCATTGACGGATCAGCTTTTTCCCGTTCAACAGCAAAAAAACGCCAGAGAGAAGCGAGTGCGTTTTTATCATTAGGAGTGGCAAGTCGTTGGATGTAAGACATAAAACTCTAGCAATATGTTCAGAACAAGCCTGGGATTATTTTTATAGTTTACCAGAGAGGCGGCAAATGGGGCAACCTCGTTAGCTTGTAGGGTGTGTTAGTGATAGCGTAATTAATAAAAACCACAGAGACACAGAGAACACAGAGTTTTTTTAATTGCGCTCAATTATCCCAATCTGATCTGGTTACGGCGGCTTGTTAATTTTGGTTTTTTGACCGAATTGATATCCGAAAATACGCCCCATATGCCTACTTAATTAAACAAAGAAGTTACCTACTGGAATGCTCCCTAAAGCTGGTAAAGTACCAGTAAATCCAGTGATATTTATTAATAAATCATTGCTGGATTGGAAGCCAGCCGTGCTATCATTAATAACGAGGTAAGTTCCAGCTATTGCAACGGTTGTTACTTGCACTAAGGCGGCACTATTAACCCCTAATTCTTGATTACCTGTAGTGGCTCCATTGGCATCAGTAAATACCTGATTGACTAAATTCTGTAAAGTGGTAGCAGTGCTATTAGCAGCGCGACTAAAACTACTAGGTGCATTCATGACGAGTCCGCCTTGAGTTAATAAGTCGATTTTATCACTATTGATGGCAAAATCTGTGATACGGTCACTTGTTGATATGGTAGATTGTCCAAATTGGAAGATGAAAGTATCATTTCCTAAACCACCGATTAGAGTATCATTCCCTAAACCACCGATTAGGGTATCAATTCCGGCTCCTCCATTGAGGGTATTGTTACTACTATTACCAGTGATAATGTTATTTAAAGTGTTACCTGTCCCGTTAATAGCTGTAGTCCCAGTTAACGTGAGGTTTTCTAGGTTATTTCCCAGGGTATAAGTAACCGATGATTGAACAGTATCTGTACCTTGGTTGGCATTTTCTGTAATC
>SFBL01000139.1 GCA_007095785.1 Microcystis aeruginosa Ma_SC_T_19800800_S464 | reverse complement strand
TGAGTTAAAAGTTAAACTTCAAGTTTTTATTCAGGACGAATGTACTGATTAACTAATTTTTTGGGGAAAATTAGTTAACCCATCATTATAACATATAATTAATTTGCAAGAGTTCTAGTAGCTATCGGAGACAAAAGTTAGTTTGCATCTAGGTTTAAAAATCCCAGAAAAGAAGATTCGCATATCAAATCAGCAAGGCCGAATAATATTAGAGATTCTACTGCTGAACTGCAAATAATCACCCCCAGAGGAGCCGATTCTTTAACAAATACAAAGAGACGATACCCCCTCAAAACCCGTTGATAGGATTATGGTAGTAACCGAAATCAACTTTTAAGAATCTATAATGGGCTTTATTGTCCATTATTATCTAAATAACGGCTTTAAAGCCTGTTATATGCACTTTTTCTCGGTATTATCATGGCCTATCCTCTCTACGTCGCTTTTATTTGGCATCAACACCAACCCCTCTACAAATCCTCTCAAACTAGCACCGACGCTTCGGGACAATATCGCTTACCCTGGGTGCGACTGCATGGAGTGAAAGATTATCTCGATTTAATCCTGATTCTAGAACGTTTTCCCAAATTACACCAAACTGTCAACCTTGTCCCCTCTTTAATCCTGCAATTAGAGGATTACGTCAACGGACTAGCGATAGACCCCTATCTTGCTCTCACCGTCACCCCGGAAGCGCAGTTAACCCTGGCACAAAAACACTTTATCCTCGAACACTTTTTCGATGCTAACCATCGTACCCTGATCGATCCGCACCCCCGTTACGGGCAATTATACGCACAGCGTCAAGAAAACGGTCATAGTTGGTGTATTAGCCATTGGAATCTGCAAGATTATAGCGATCTCTTAGCTTGGCATAACCTCGCTTGGATCGATCCTATCTTTCACAGTGACCCAGAAATCGCTGCCTGGTTAGAACAGGGAAAAAACTTCACTTTAAGCGATCGCCAGCGAATTATCTCCAAACAGCGTCAAATTCTGCGTCGTATCTTGCCGCAACACCGGTTAATGCAGGAAACCGGACAACTAGAAATCATTACCAGTCCCTACACCCATCCAATTTTACCCCTGCTGGCCAACTCGGAAGCCGGCCGGGTAGCAGTGCCGAATATGACCCTTCCTCGGCAATATTTCCACTATCCTGAAGATATTTCCCGTCATCTCCGGAAAGCTTGGCAAATCTATATCGATCGCTTTGATAAACATCCTCGAGGACTTTGGCCCTCGGAACAATCCGTTAGTCCCGCGATTCTCCCCGCTGTCGCTAAACAGGGTTTTCAGTGGTTATGTTCCGATGAGGGGGTGTTAGGTTGGTCTCTGGGACATTACTTTCATCGCGACGAAAAAGGCAATATTAGCGAACCGGAATTGCTTTATCGTCCCTACCTTCTGGAAACTAGCAACGGCAATTTATCGATGGTTTTCCGCGATCATCGTCTCTCGGATCTGATCGGATTTAGCTATAGTGGCATGAAAGCGCAAGAGGCCGCTACAGACTTAGTTAAACGCCTAGAAGCGATCGCCGAACAACTGAAAACCAACGCAGAAACCACGACGCTAGAAAAACCCTGGTTAGTTACCATTGCGCTAGATGGCGAAAACTGTTGGGAAAACTATCATCAAGACGGTTTACCCTTCCTAGAGAACCTTTATCAACTTTTAAGCGACCATAAAGAGATCGAATTAGTCACCGTCTCCGAATATCTCGATCGCTTTCCCGCTAATGCAAAAATCCCTGTCAATAAACTTCATAGCGGCTCTTGGATCGATGCCAATTTTACCACTTGGATCGGCGATCCCGCTAAAAATAAAGCTTGGGAATATCTAATTTTAGCCCGTCAAACCCTCGCTAATCACCCGGAAGCGACGGAAGATAATAACCCCGACGCGTGGGAAGCATTGTATGCAGCGGAGGGTTCCGATTGGTTTTGGTGGTTTGGTTATGGCCATTCCTCCAATCATGACGCAATTTTTGACCAACTTTTCCGCGAACACCTGATCGCTCTTTATCAAGCTTTAAATGAGCCAATTCCCTCCTATTTGCTCGAACCGGTGGAAGAACACGGGGATAAACAAAGTAATCGTCCTGAGGCTTTCATTCACCCCATTATCGACGGTTTTGGAGACGAACAGGATTGGGATAAAGCTGGACGGATCGAAATTGGTGGCGCCAGTGGTACAATGCACCGGACTTCCTTAGTACAAAGGCTCTTTTTCGGTTGGGATCACCTCAATTTTTATCTGCGTTTCGATTGGAAACCGGGGGCGGAATTAGGCAAAGATATCCCGCCTGAGGTGCATTTATATTGGTATTATGACGAAGTGCATCGTCTGCAAAGTCCAATTCCCCTAACAGATATTCCCCCTCGATCGCCCCTCGATTACGGTTATCATCATCATCTAGGAGTTAATTTAATCACGGAATTTACTTGGTTAGAAGTCGCTCAAGAATATTTTACTTGGCAGCGAGTTCCTAGTAGTGCCAAAGCTTCTTTTAATCAATGTTTGGAGATTGCTGTCCCTTGGGAAGGATTACACATTGAACCCGATGCTCGTCTCCATTTAATCGCAGTTTTAGCCAATCAAGGTCAATACTATGATTTCCTCCCCGTTGAAGAATTAATCTTCCTGCAAAGACCTTAAATCCTGAGAGGGGGACAAGCGAAGATCAAAGTCTTGTCCACAGGGGCTTTAATTTTCTCTCGCTAATCTTCATGAATAATGCAGGTTAGAATAGGGAATGGGAGCGAGCTTACTAGAAATTACTATCGTGGAATCTATTGGGGAGAACTTTTGCAATTGAAAGCTCCAGAAAGCTCATGAGGTAAGGATTTCAGTCCTCTTGTCCCCCCGTCAGCTAGAACCCATTCTCCCCATACTTTTTTCCTGATCGCTGAAATGCTTGTCCATAATTGCTGCAGTGACTTGTTGAGCGTTGATAATTCTTTCAATCAAAGCATTGCTCCTATCAACTGCCTCTTTTTCATCATTTTTGGCAATTTCTATGACCCTTTCAGCCTCTTTTTCTGAAATCAATCCAAATTGAGATTGGTTTGGACATAAAGATTCATTTAAATCTCCCGGCTCAAATTTATCTAGGTTATCACCATAACTTCTTTTGTTCGACTTAATTATTTCCTGACCAATATCACTCAGAAAATAAACGAAAAGCTTATTTATTAATGGCTCACCAAACCTATTTGGGTAGAAGCAGTGAAAACAGGTAAAATTGATAGCATTCGTCAGGTTTCTGATTACTTTAAGTCGTCCCCTGTTAAATACGCCAAATAGTATTGGGGAAGGTTTTCGGCTTTCTATTTTGTACCAAGGGTTTCTCGTTCTTGTCAGGTATCTTTCATGGTATCCGAAGGCTTCTCCTTGTTTTATGTATTCTTGGGTTTCTTTACTTTCGCTAAAAGTGATATTTAAGCAGTGAACTGGCTTTCCTAAATCATATAGATTTGTGAAGTCTTCTTCTGTAAAAACTGGCTGGCGTATTTGAGAGCTTTTTGTCAGGCATTTACAAATAGATTTGTCATCTAATCCTAATTTGATAATTTTGCCTTTACTGAGGGCAAAAAATTCGTTTGCGCCAGTGGCGATACCTCGTGTGAATGAACCATAAACTGACAATCTAACGAAGTCTTTTGGCATAACTTTGTCGGAAAATAATGACATCAAAATAGGTGTCCATTTTTTACTGAATGGCAAATCTGAGGCATCTATTATTTTCTGATAATATTCACTAATATCCGAAATCTGCACGAGGTTATCACCAGACTCAATTTGTGTAATCTTAATCGGCTCTTTAATTCTATCTTTTTTGCAAAGTAGCACACATACTGTTGTAGTAGCGTCTGGAAAGATTTCTTTTTCGTTTGAAAAAATAATTATCTGTTTTAATAAATAATTATCAAGAAGGCTTTTTTTTATTTCTTTGCCATAGCCAGTATTGAAAAATTCAAAGGGCATAATGAAAGCTAAGTTACCATTTTCTTTAAGTTCATTTAAGGCTTTAACAAGAAAAACTGACGAAATATTAGAATAACCAATGAGTTTTTTGCCGATTTGCTTCTCAATTATCGGTAAGACATCATGTCTATTCAGAAACTTTTGAAATCTCATGTAAGGTGGATTGCATATAACTGCATCATATTTGCTTGGTTCAGTCTCTAGATAGTCAGAATTATATAGATTGAGATTTGTTTGCTTATTAAGTTCATGCAAGTAAGAAAAAATATTTTTATCTATTTCATATCCTATAAATTGGCTCTGATTATTTGGTTTGAGTTTCATCATTTCATCGTAAAAAACCCCCAGTCCAAATGCGGGATCTAAAACGGTTTCCGGTTCGTCTCGCAAAACCCATTGAGCCATAAGACGAGATACCAGTTGAGGTGTAAAAAATTGTCCGTAGTCTTTCCTATGGCTGATCGGCGTATTTTGTATGTACTCAGATTCACGCATTAATAACATCTCTCATAAATTTCGACTAATCAGTTCGACCTTCTCTCTGTGTCCTCTGTGTCTGGAGTGGTTTTTTGTCTTGATCCCTAGTATTTTGACTCTTCTCGTTTCTGTGTGGAAGCATGAAACAGGAAATTAAGCCCTTTAACGCCCTATATAGTCCCATGATCTAGCTTTTTCAGGGCGCTGAGAGCATGGAGACGGACGATCGCCTCCCCATCGGCTGCTAAAGTCAGCAAAATACTTTTATTATCCCGATCTAATGCTCCTAAAGCGATCGCTAGAGACTGTTTAACTCCCGTATCACCGAGGATCGCCGGACGGGAGTGATAAAAATTACCGAGAATTTCCCCTGCTTGTCGGCGTAATTTCTGGCAGGTTTGCCGGCCGAGAATAGCGATAATTTCCCGACAAATTAAGACATTTTCGCTATATAAAGCCTTTTCTAGATAATTTAAAGCTTCCCCATCCTCGATCCAGCCCAATGCTCGAACTACAGTTAATTTTAAACTGTCGGGAGTTAAGGAAGATTGCAGCAGTGGATTTAAAGCTTTGGCTGAGGTTGCTGTGCCGATACGACCGATAGCGATCGCCGTTTCTTGACAGATCTCGAGGTGGATATCGAATAACAGCGGTTGCAGATGGTTAACTAAATCTGCTTGGGGATAATTCGTCCCTAGGTAACTACTAGCTTTAATTGCTTCCCGTCGCACCTCGATGGCCGGATCCCGTAAAGCATCGAGAATCATCGCAGTAATCTGGGGATGGTGAAAACTGCTTAAAGCTTCCATCGCCATAGCCCGAATGGTGCTAGATTGATCCTTAACTACAGTTAAAAGCGGTTCGATAATTTCCGGTCGGCGAATTTGTGATAAAGCTTGTACGGCCAAAAAACGCGTATTAGAGTCCGTCAGTAATTGCGCTAAACTAGAGATCGCAGAACTGCCGATATTGGCTAAAGCAGCCGCAGCCATTTGGCTGAGTTCCTCCTCCTCCGATCTTTGCAATAATTGACTGAGAGCGAGAATACAGGCTCGATCGTCAAATTGACTGAGAATTCTCGCCAGAAACCAGCGCATTTCCCCATCTTGTTCCTCGGATTCTAACAGGGCAATTAAAGGAGCGATCGCCGATTGCCCGATTTGAGGAAATAGTTTCGCTATCTCCCATCGCTGTTGAAAATCACATTTTTGTAAAGCTTCTAGGGCTAAATCGAGGATTTCATCGTTAATAATCGGTTCAATAGCATCTTTTTGGTTTAAAAGTCGCTGAATGCTGGCGTTTACTGTCTCCCAGTCCTTTTTATTCAACGCTATCTGAGCTTTTTCTAGCAGAGCTTGCATCGTGAGAAATGGCCTCGATTTTCGTGCTACCTATCCTAAGAATTTCAGATTTTCTCGCTTTTGTCCTCTCTTCTATGCAAGAAACCGATAATAAATCTCCAAATTGTGCATCGGACTTCAGTTTATCCTTAATTCTCTCGGGATAACCGAACAGAAAATTAGATGCTAGGCTACATTTAATCTAACCAAACCAAGAGAGCCGAGTTTTTTGTGGGAAGTGAAACTGCCTCATTCTAACTGGTTATTTCCTAAATCTAAATCCTGCCGATGGACGGCATAAAGCCCGTGTTTTCAAATCGGCCTTAAACTTAGATATTGATGACGTTCAATTTCTTAAAAACGCACTTTTATACCATTTTTCATAAGTAATGGCAGAGATGGTTAATCGCCCTAACCCCCCACCCCCCCAACCCCCCCGACGTCGGGGGGGTAAGATACCTGCCAAGAATAAAGAAAAATGGTATTAGAAGCCGTTAAAACCTATGATGCTATTCCCGATAAAATCAATCAATATGGACAAAAGTATATTATTGACTTTCCCCTAAATCATCAAAACCAATCAGAAATGATGAAAATTTTCCCCGTTTAGTTACTTGTTATGTACTTTAAGGAGATAAGGGGATAAGGAAATGAAACTCTGAGATGTGGTTGCTTTATTAGAAGACTTACCCCAATTGGAATTATATCGCGGGCAAGTGGGAACAATTGTAGAAGTCTATGAGCCAAATGTTTTTGAAGTTGAATTTAGCGATACTTCTGGCCTTGCTTATGCTATCGAAATCTTACAAGAAAATCAATTAATGTTATTACATCATTCACCCTTAGAATTCCAAAAATTAACCACTAAGTAGCGGTAAGCTGTTGACTATCTAAATCACTCGTTAAGACTGTCTATGAGAGGGGGAAAGGGAGCTTTTTTTCAGTGTTGCCAAAGGCACGGCGTAGCCGTCCAGTAAACAGTAATCGGTGAACTGAAAACTCACATCTGATAACTGATAACTGATCACTGATCACTGACTTGTGAGGGCGCATCAGCGATCGCACAGTAGGGACGACTATAACAAAGGGGTGTTTCCAAGTCGTGTTGTTCCAAAAATTCCCGATTACTTAAAATCTTAGCGGTTTCTCCCTCTGCTACCACCTGACCACGACTTAACACCACCGTGCGATCGCATAATTCTAAAGCCAGATCGAGATCGTGGGTGGCGATCACTTGAGTTTGGGGTAAAGTGGCTAACAATTCTATTAATTGCCGACGGGACCGGGGATCCAGTTGAGCGCTAGGTTCATCAAAAACTAAGACCTCCGGCAACATGGCTAAAACCCCCGCAATGGCCACGCGTTTTTTTTCACCCCCCGATAGATTCTGACTGTTTCTCTTACCGTAATGCTGGGAATCCAATCCCACCGCTTGTAAAGCATGATGACAGCGATGGTTTAAATCCTCTCCCCGAATTCCCTGATTCATCGGGCCAAAAGTCACATCTTCCCAGACAGTGGGCATAAATAGCTGATCGTCGGGGTTTTGGAAGACTAAACCGACAAAATTGCGGATATTTTCTAAATTCTCTGGTTTAACTTGGTAGGGACCGACGGTGATTCTACCGGTTTGCGGCGGGAGAATACCGTTAAAATGCAGCAATAAGGTGGATTTTCCCGATCCATTGGCCCCGACTAAAGCCACCTTTTCCGTAGCTTCAATGGCTAAATTAATACCCTTTAACGCTTCTGTACCGTCAGGATAGGTATAAACTAGGTTTTCAATAAAAATCGGGTTGTGGTGCATGAAAAACGAGACTTTTACCTGAGTAGATGTACCATTTGACCCCAGAGGATCAGAATTGCTACACAAATTATAGCGAGATAATCGTTCAGCTTGCTTTGGGGAACCCGTACAGAAGGCAAAGAACCAGTGTAACCCCTCGATAACATGGCTTGATAAATGCGATCGCCACGTTCGTAGGTACGGATAAATAAAGAGCCGATCATGTGTCCCACTAGCAACCGCTGCCATCGGGGACTACTCATTAAATTACGCGCAATTGCTGCCCTTCGCATGGAATTAAATTCAGCGATCAAAACAGCTAGATAACGGTACATAGAAGCTAAAATTGCCACCAATAAAGGGGGAGTTTTCAGGGTAACTAAGGCTTGTAACAGGTCGGGAATTGCTGTGGTTAAAACCAGAATATTGACCGTACAAAGACAGAGAAAAGCTTTTAGGGCGACACTGCCTAAAACTAGCAATCCCTCGCTAGTTATCCGCAAAAATCCCCAAGACCAAAGAATTTCGCCGCCATCACGAAAAAGAGTTCCCAATAAAACCACACCGATAAAGACAAATTCGATCGCTACTCTTTGTAAAAGTATGGAAATAGTCACCCGACTGATCAGAACTAAAATAATTAATCCTAATCCGTAAATCCCCCAAGTTTCCCAGCTACCATTGGGAGTTAAGGCTGTGGCAAAAACTAACAAAAGAGTCACTAAAACCCTGGTATGGGGCGCAAGTTTCTGCCAAAAACCGCAATTTTGGCGCTCATTTTCGCAAGAAAAAGTGGCAATGTGTAGCATTTATTCAGTTATCAGTTATCAGTTAGAAAGGGGTTGGGGGATAGGGGATGGGGGTTGGGGGATAAGAAACACCCCACTACCCCACTTCTCGACTCCTATCTCCTTACTCCTGATTTTGGGATTTTGGAATGACTAATTTACCGATACCCCAAGCGATACCGAAAGTGGCAAGAGTTCCCAGAAAACCGGCGAGGGGAGTGGCCACACCTTCGGGAACACCTTTGAGGGCATAACCATCAAAAATTCGGGCGAAAGGTAATTGATTGCCGAGGGCGTTAGGGTCTTCTTTTTCGCTAAATTCCAAATCTTCCGCCACTCGATCGAGTCCGTCGGGATCGGGACTGGCAAAGGGAGAAAGAAAAACGGCGATAATTAGGGATAATACCAAGCCAATCAGAAAAAATTGGCTATTTCTGCGAATATTCATGGGCTAATCTTTATTAAACCTCTTGCATAATTAATTTTTGAGGGTTCAAAAACGGTAAAAATAAGGATTAAATTGCATAAAATCTTTAAATAGACCGTTTAATTGATTATTCATTCTTAATTCTCCTGACTCCTGACGACCGACTCCTGACTCCTGACCCTAACAACAATTTTTGATTTTTACAAGAAGTCTATTGACGAGAAGCTTAGGAAGGGGAAACAGAAGTATTAACTGAATGGGGCGGATCGTAGAGGAGTTCGGGACGGGTTCGCCAGATATAACCGACAGCGAAAACGGTAATCACCGCTTCCCCGATACCGATGAGGATATGCCAAGATAACATGGCAAAAAGGGCGACTAAAGGCGGTACAGTCCCCGATAAAGCCAATTGCAGGGCGCAAGCTAACGCCGCCACCACTACACTTGTCCAAGCAGCCACGGCAACAGCGATCGCCATACTGCGCCAACTATTAAAACCGAGAGCTTTCCTGATCCCCAGATAGAGATAATAACCGCCAAACGTCCCGATCAGACCCATATTGACGATATTCGCCCCTAAAACCGTTAAACCGCCATCTTGAAAAAATAAAGCTTGCACGATAAAAACCACCGCCATCACCAGAGAACCCGCCCAGGGACCGAGTAAAACCCCCGCCAGAGTCCCCCCTAACAAATGTCCAGAGGTTCCCCCCGGAATGGGAAAATTAATCATCTGGGCGGCAAAAATAAAGGCGGCACAAACTCCCATCAAAGGTACAGCCCGTTCAGCGTAGTGGCCGCGCACTTTTTTGAGAGAAAAGCCAATCAGGACAACGGCAATTATCCAAGTAAATAGACTCACCGGTGGACTCAAAAAGCCGTCGGGAATATGGAGGGCGAGATAAGGGGTCAGGAGAGGGTGAAACAAACCAACTCCTAGAAAATTAACAGACATTAAAACTCAGTCTCCTTGGCAATTTGGGTTAAAGATTTCCATAGAATTGCTTCGCTAGGACGGAAAAGTCCTCTCTTCTAGTGGATAACTAACCGCTTTATTCTACAATGCCCTCTCTGGGGATTTAACCCCTTTAGCTTCTTAAGAATTTCTGTTATTTTTCCGATCATCAGGGTTTAGCTATCAGCCAAAATCTCAATTATTCTCAAGCAGTCAAATTATTTAAATTATTATTAATTTTTCGAGGTTTTTTCAGTTTTTATGCTAGTCCTTAATCAGTGAGCAGTTAGAAGAGGCTGGTGACTACATTGGCCACGTGATCGATGGTCAGGGTGGTGCTTTAATTGGTTTAGAGGTCAACTAATGATAAGCTATCAGAGAGAACCCCCTCTTTTTCGCTTTTTCTAGCTTGGTATGAAACCGTGATCAACTCTGAAGAAAAAAGACCGACTTGGGACGAATACTTTTTAATGATCGCTAAATTAGCCGCCACCAGATCCACCTGTTTAGCTTTTCCTGTCGGTGCGGTAATTGTCAAAGATCGGCAGGTTTTAGCCACGGGTTACAATGGTTCTCCATCAGGGACGGTTCATTGTACGGCCCAGGGTTTTTGTTATCCCGGTTTGGGAACCTGTCGAGAATCCGGAGAAATTCCCTCTAGAGCAATTCATGCTGAAGCTAATGCGATCGCTCAAGCGGCTAAACATGGTATTTCTACTCAAGGTGCTAGTATTTACGTTACTTTAGAACCCTGTATTTCCTGCTTAAAACTAATTATTTCTTCGGGAATTAAAGAAGTTTTTTACGAAGCGGATTTTAATAGTGGGACAAAAGCAATGTTAAGGGATTCTTTTCTAGAAACGGGGATTATTAAATATAAAAAGATTTATTTATCAGCAGAAATGGCTAGTCATGCGGCCTTATTTTTATTAAATCCCATTTCGATTGATCTCAGGTAGTTATTATCAGGATGGTAACTACTAGGAAAAATCTCTATCTATACGGTAAATAAAGTTAGTTTACTTGGGATGAAATAGCGAAAATTTTTTTATGGGCGGGTTTTCAGAAAAGCTTCTATATCTATGGCGAACCAATCCCCGTCTAATACTAAATCCGGTTATTAAAAACTGATTATCTATTCCTCCCCAACAAGGTTTTTAGACTTTTTTTCCCTCAAAAAGTGCCGACCATTAGAGGGATCGGGGGTAAAATTCCTGGACTTTTTCCCTGAAAATTAGGTAACTGACTACCTCAAAATCGGTAAAACCCTACACCCCACACCCAACCCCCCCGCCCCCCCCCGATGTCGGGGGGGCAGGGGGGGTGGGGGTTGGGGGGGGCCACACCCTGCCCCCACGAAAAACTTTTTCAGCCAACCCTAAATATTAGTACAAAAGCTCAGACTTTCCCCTCTCCCATGCAGTCCTACTATCCCTCGGCCATTAAGCGCAATAATTCGTCGGTAGATAGCTTGCCGCTTGCGTCGGTTCCCTCCAATAAACTATCGGCAAGATCGCGTTTATGGTGGTGCAGATCAACAATTTTTTCCTCGATCGTATCCTTGGCCACTAAGCGATAAATCGTCACCGGACGTTTTTGGCCGATGCGGTGGGCGCGATCGGAGGCCTGATCCTCCACTGCGGGATTCCACCAGGGATCAAGATGGATAACATAATCGGCCGCGGTGAGATTTAATCCTGTCCCCCCGGCTTTTAAACTAATTAAAAATACGTCCCCTTCCCCCGCTTGAAACGCTTTCACCTGTTTCTGCCGATCGCCAGCTGGGGTACTACCATCGAGGTATTGATATTTTATCTGCCTTTGATCGAGATAACTGCGGACAATCGCTAAATGATCGACAAATTGACTAAATACCAACGCTTTATGCTGATTATCCAATAAATCATCCAGAATTTCCCCGAAACGGGACAATTTCGAGCCGGGTAAATCCAAATCTGGAGCCACTAACTGCGGGTGACAGCAGGCCCTGCGTAATTTCATGATCTCTGCCAGTACCTGGAGATGTTTTGCCCCGGCGGTACTGTCACTCTCGCTTAATTTCTCCAAAGCACGCCGCCGTAAGGCCTCGTAAAACGCCTTCTCCTCGACGCTTAACTCGATCGGGACTAAAATCTCGGTACGCGGCGGTAATTCCGCCAGAACTTGGTTTTTGGTGCGCCGGAGAAGGAAAGGCCGCACCAGTTTTTTTAACTGTTCGCGAGCGGTTTTATCGCCGTATTTTTCGATCGGGGTGGCGAAACGGCGATCAAAACTTTCCAAGGATCCCAACAATCCGGGGTTGATAAAACGGAAAAGATTCCATAATTCCCCTAAATGATTCTCGATCGGTGTTCCCGTGGTGATTAATTTAAAATCCCCCCGCAGATTCATCGCTGCTTTTGATCGCTTGGTGGAGAAATTCTTGATCGCTTGGGCCTCATCGAGAACGATTGTCCGCCATTCTACCCCGGCCAACATGGTGGCCACTTCTTCCTGCTGTAATAACCCATAGCTACAGACCAACAGATCAAAAGGTTGCAGTCGATCGAGTAGTGCTTGCCGATCGCCTGTTCCCAGTTGGATGATATTTAAGGTGGGTGCGAACCTTTCCGCCTCACTAATCCAGTTCAAACATACTGAAGTAGGAGCGATCGCTAAAGTCGGTCCCTCCGAGGCGCGGGTAAGGATCACTGCTAGGGCCTGTAAAGTTTTCCCTAATCCCATATCATCGGCCAAACAGGCCCCGGCCCCCCACTGGGCCAGCCTAGCTAACCAGCGAAAGCCTTCCAATTGATAGTCGCGCAATTCTGCCTGTAGAGTTGAGGGGACTTCTGGGGTAAAATCCTGACTCTCCTGAAAGCGTTGTAAATTATCGCGCCAACGTTTATCGGCCTTGAGTTGTCCCACTTCCTCGGTGAGTTCCGAGAGAATCGGGGCAGCGAAGGGATGAAACCGCAAACCGTCGCCGGACTTTTCCGAGAAAGCGCGCATTTCCTGTAACCGTTCCCGAAATGCCTCGGTTAGGGCGAGAAATTGACCATCTCCCAGAGGAATAAACCGCCCCGGCGCTCCCTCTAGCAATTTCATCAACTCCTGCATACTCAGTACCGATTTCTCCTCTAGGTGCAGTTCCCCACTGACGGCAAACCAATCCCGTTGACTGTGGATATTTAGGTGTAGGTCTTGTAATCGAAGCTGACGCGACACCCGCCATTTTTCCCCTTCCGGCCATTCCACAAGGACGCTATCGTTTAATTCCCGCAATTCCAGCAGTAGATCTAGACAATCCTCTGGATTTTCTAGCCGCCATTCGCCATTTTCTTCCTCGAAACTGATCAGGATCGGACAAGAATCGATCGCTGTTTGGGCCAGTTTTTTCTCTAGAGCTAGATCTCTGGTGGTTTGCAGCCGTTCCCCCTCAATCTCGGCGATTACTGTTTCTCCCCCTTTTCCGGGCTGGAAATAGGGACCAGCTGCCCCAAAAGGACGGCTGAGAACCGCCACTTTTAAACCCTCTCCGGCCGGTAAGAGATGAATCCGGGGTTGACTATCGGCTGCCACTGACCGGGCTGCTTTTCCTCCGCCGATATCGGAATGTACTGTCACTATCCCGGACAGGGAATTGATCGCGGCCAGGACTTTTTCCCGGCCCTTGTCGGGGACTTCTAAGCGGTTGTTTTTGCCGATAATGTCGGCGATGCTTCGGTGTTCCGGCTTGACTTCGATTACCTTAATGCGAGTGGGGGTTTCTTTCCAAATCAGCACTTCTTGGCGATCGCTGAGATCGGGCAGTAAAGACAGGATTAATTTACCCGATTTTTCCTTTCTTACTCGCAATTCTGGTTCCCCGGCGACGATTTCTACCCGCGTTCTGGGGGAATCTTCCCAAAACACCAGGGGATGACCGATCAGTTCGATAATGGCCTGGCGCTCAAAGTGATACTCGTTCTGGCCATAGTAACTGGATTCCACGAAGATATGGGCGCAAATTTTCAGATCCTGCGGGGTTAAATAGTCAATTTCCCCAGTTTTTCGCAGACGTTTAAGGGAGACGGGACGGCCGCGACTCCAATTGCCCCGCGCGTCGAGTTTCTGTTCTTTTGGTTGCAGGAAATAATCCTCGGAATGGATAGTGATAAACCAAGCAAGGCGGACGACGGGGTTGGATTTACCCGGAGTTGGTGTTGGCGCGCACAGATTAGTCAAGGCATTCAGGCACAGTTGCCAAGCTTCCTGGGGTTCGATCGCATCTACTAGGGGGGAAGGGAGATGCCATTTTATAACCACCTCCGCTTCCGGCGCTCGATCGAGTCGGGACAGTAAGGCCCCGGTTTCTAGGGCTAACCAATGGTAGCCGGCCGCCTTGGCATCTTTGTAGAGGGGCAAGAGTAGGCGGGGCAGATGTTTTTTAGCGATGTCGCTACTCATCCAGTAGAGACAGATACTATAGATAAGAGTCTCTAGACCCTGGCCGATTTGGTAGGGATTGATCGTCGCGTCGATGATTGCGTCTTTGGCCTGCATATCTCCCTGACGGGCAGCGATGATTTTTTCCAGACGGGCATAGATAGGGCGGAAAGGATGATCGTTTTGACGCGTCACCCAATTGGTATAGCTGGCGGCTTCGGCGAGACGTTCGGGGGTTCCTTCTTTGAGGAGGGCGAAAATAAAGGAGAAGCCGCTAATCGAAGAAAAATAGATTTTTTGTTTTCCTTTGGCTTTTTTTAGGGCTTTAAGGGCGAAGGTATATTCTTGGATCGCTTTGCTGTTTTCCCCGCCTAGAAAGGCAATCCAACCCCGTATCGCCCCGATTTCTGCTGCTTGGCTTTCCGGGAAGGGGCGATCGAGATACCGACGCACTTTATCGCTTTGTCCTCGGATGATCGCCTGTTCAAGCCACAAATGGGCTTCGGAAACACTGGTCTGATCTTGACAGAGTTCTTCTAGGAGGGAAAAAGCTCCATCGGCGCGAGTTATTTTTTCAAAAGCCTTGACAAGAATGCTATTTAGTGCTAGGGCTTGAAATTTGGTCGGTTGCGTCCGTAACCAATCCCCATCGAAGGGGTTATCGTAGATGAGGATGAGAAGGTCTTCTAGGCTGGTTTTTGGGGAAGAATAGCTGGTTTTCTGATAATCGGCGATTTGTTGTTCGATCGAGTCGAAATCCTGACTATAGATAGCCAGACGGATTTCTCGGATTAATTGCTCTTTTCCTTGAAAAACTAGGCTTTCATCCCAACGAGTTCGGGGTTGCGGCAGTTTTGCCTTGATAATCTCGGCAAAACGCTTGAATTCTCCCTTACTAACGCTATCACGGCTGGCAATCTCGACGAGGAGGGGATGACAGCGCGGCCCGTAGCCTTTGTCCTGGGTGATCACTTCCGCTTCTAGGAGGAGATCTAAATGGGATTTCAGGGTTTGGCCGTTAAATCGCCGGTTGTTCTCGTCGCGGTAATGAGCTTGATTTAAACAGTCTAGAAAAGTGCTGCGGGCGATCGGTTCATAGATTAGGGAAAAAAAACGGACGATTACCTGATCTAGTGCCGATAATTGTTGGTAGCGTTGGATGAGTTGGCGGCGGATTTGCTCTATATCTTGCATATTCGGTTATATTCGCTGATAATCCTAATCTTTTTGCGGGGATGGCGGCAATTTATGGACGGGTTTCCAAAAAAGGTTCGATATCGATCGGGAACCAGTCCCCGTCTAATACCTGTTCGAGAGTGAATATAGACTCTAGGGGAATCCCATTTTTATCGACTATCCGCGCGTTAATCAGGGATTTTCTAGCGGTTAAATAGGCTTTTTCCCAAGAATCCCGGGCATGGTTGACGAGGGTGGCACTATCTATTTTTTGTTCTAATTGCGATCGGAAAGCCGCGATCTCCACTATCCAGTGACGGGCATTCCGTTCTTTTTCCGATTCCCAATAGGATAGTTTGAGCAAGTGTTCGATTAAAACGGTTAATAAACTCGTTATTGCCTGTCTCTCGCTTTTTCCCATGCACTCCACTTCCTCGATCAGGTTTTCCCAGTCCACCAGGTCGAACTCTTTTCGCTTTAACAGTTCGGCGGTTTTTTCTGTCCAGAGAACAAAATCTTCCTCGTAGAGAGCGGTCATCATAGATTTCTCATCCCGACTGGGAGTGCGGGGTAATGGCTCGATTATAACTCTCGATCGCTATCCTCGATCGGCTTCTAGTCCGGGGAATTTTTGTCAAGGTAGATATCTCTCCTGTGCCACAAGTTATTCTTTTTGTCAAGAAAACTTTTTCTTTTTAACAAAAGTACACAAACATTTTGATCAACCTTATTGACGATGTTATTTTGGGACTAGAGGGGAAAGATAGCCTCACTGCTAGAATTTAATTTTCAGACCAATAACCTCAGAGCAGAAATTATGACCTTTACACCAGCTATTGATCCAGATATTGAATACCCCGACAGTGACGGTAAACCCATGGCTGATAATACCGAACAATACGAATGGATCGTTAAAATCAAAGAA
>SFBL01000138.1 GCA_007095785.1 Microcystis aeruginosa Ma_SC_T_19800800_S464 | reverse complement strand
TGACAACAGATAGTAAGGGGTTTCGTTCAGAAAAGACTTCAAATTCGGCCTTGAACGAGTAAAACTTTCTAGGAAATAAGGTTGAACATGAGATTTTTTCGACTTGTTCAAAGTGGCCGTCCGGCATTCGGACACTGAAAACGGACGGGTCGAAAGTGTCAGACTTAAGCAATTAAGCGTTTTTCGCTATCTGCGTCAACCCCGTTCAGCGACCACCCTAAAAAAGTGGCGTGGTGAGGAATCGCCGTCCGTTTTACGGCGGCGAGGATGTCAAGTTGTGCTAAACTCAAGCCCTTGAGAGACAAAGCTCTAGTCGCAATGTCAGTAAGAACACATTTAGCAACTCCCTACTCAAACCCTTAGTCATAACACTCTGGTAATGCCCCGAATACTTGTAATCGATGATGATCCTGCAATCGCGGAATTAGTCTCCATCAACTTGGAGATGGCGGGTTATGACGTTAATCCGGCAGAGGACGGGATTAAAGGCCAGGCCTTGGCCGTCCAGTTACAACCCGATTTAATCATGCTGGATTTAATGCTGCCCAAAGTCGATGGTTTTACTGTCTGTCAGCGTTTGCGACGAGATGAACGCACGTCCGACATCCCGATTTTGATGCTCACAGCCTTAGGACAAACCCAAGATAAAGTGGAAGGTTTTAATGCGGGTGCTGATGATTACCTGACCAAACCTTTCGAGGTGGAGGAAATGTTAGCTAGGGTGCGCGCCCTCCTTAGACGCACCGATCGCATTCCCCAAGCCGCTAAACACTCAGAAATACTCAGTTTTGGACCTTTAACCCTTGTTCCCGAACGTTTTGAGGCGGTCTGGTTTGACAGTGTGGTCAAGTTAACCCATCTAGAATTCGAGTTACTCCACTGTCTTCTCCAACGTCACGGTCAAACCGTTTCCCCTAGTGATATTCTCAAGGAGGTCTGGGGATACGATCCCGATGATGATATCGAGACTATTCGGGTTCATATTCGCCATCTGAGAACGAAACTAGAACCCGATCCCCGTCATCCTCGCTATATTAAAACCGTTTACGGTGCGGGTTATTGTCTGGAGTTACCCACCAATGAACAGTTGGTGCTTGATTCATCGGTGGCAACGGTTTAAACAGGGAGCGATTGTCTAGATAGGCAATAGGGACAATTGTTTCCTCGCTCCTCCTGTTCAGATTGAGAGGGTTTGACCGGCGGTTGGGTTTTGATGGCTATGGCTGAGGCCTCTTTTTGGACATGACTATAACAAGGGGAAAACAGTAACTACTGGTTTAAGGTAAATCCGTCGCCCCCATCAAAAAGCGATCGCATTCCCTGGCGGCCCCGCGGCCTTCATTAATCGCCCAAACCACCAAACTTTGACCACGACGACAATCCCCCGCTGCAAAGACTTTCGGTAAGCTAGTGGCAAATTGACCGTGTTCGGCCTTGATATTGCTGCGGGCATCCTTTTCTAAGCCTAAATCATCGAGTAAAGGCTGTTCTGGTCCTAAAAATCCCATGGCCAATAGAACTAATTGCGTCGGGATGACTTTTTCTGTTCCTGCCACTGGTTGGGGGATAAACTGCCCTTTTTCGTTGCGTTGCCATTCCACTTGTACCGTGTGAATCCCCGTCACGTTGCCCTCGCTATCCCCCTCGAATTTAGTCGCCGTGGTGGTATAAACCCGGGGGTCATCGCCAAAACGTGCGGCTGCTTCCTCTTGTCCATAGTCCAGACGGTAGATTTTCGGCCATTCGGGCCAGGGATTATCGGCGGCCCGTTCGCGGGGCGGTTGCGGCATAATCTCTAATTGGGTAACGCTACGGCAGTTATGACGCAGGGAAGTCCCCACACAGTCGGTTCCCGTGTCACCACCGCCGATAATTACTACGTCTTTACCCGCAGCCGAGATAAAATCCTCCCCGGGCTGTCCGTCTAGTAGTGCTTTTGTATTAGCGGTGAGAAACTCCATGGCGAAGTGAATGCCCTTTAATTGGCGACCTTCGATGTTTAAATCCCGGGGTTTGGTGGCTCCGGTACAGATAACCACGGCATCATATTCGTTTAATAGGTCTTGGCTGCTGATGTCCTTGCCCACTTCCGTGTTACAGACCATTTTTACCCCTTCCTGTTCGAGCATCTGGAGACGACGCAGAACCACTTCTTCCTTATCTAACTTCATGTTGGGGATACCGTACATCAACAGGCCCCCGGGACGGTCGGCCCGTTCGTAAACTGTCACCCAGTGACCAGCTTTATTTAACTGGTCGGCGGCCGCTAATCCCGCAGGTCCGGAACCGATCACGGCCACTTTTTTGCCGGTACGGATTGCGGGGGGATTGGCAGTAATCCAACCGGATTCCCAACCCTTGTCGATAATTGAACATTCAATATTTTTGATCGTAACGGGGGGATTATGAATACCGAGAACACAGGAACCCTCACAGGGAGCGGGGCAGACTCTACCGGTAAATTCGGGGAAATTATTGGTTTTATGGAGGCGATCGAGGGCTTCTCGCCACAATCCTCGATAGATTAAATCATTCCATTCGGGAATCAGGTTATTAATCGGGCAACCACTGGCCATGCCACTAATGAGCGTTCCGGTGTGACAAAATGGTGTACCACAATCCATACAACGGGCGGCCTGATTGCGGAGTTTATCTTCTGGCATGGGAAGATGAAACTCATCCCAATTATGAAGGCGATCGAGAGGGGTAAGTTCGGAAGGAAGTTCACGCAGGAATTCGATAAAGCCAGTCGGTTTGCCCATAGTCTTTTTTATCTCTGTCGTTTATTCCTTATCTTCCTTCAGGGTTCGATCGATCCCCGCAACTTTACCGATTTCTTTAATCTTATCGGCAGCTCAGTGGAGTAGCAGGCGGTAATTTTGACAAATTGGGTAATTAACTATTGAGTTAAAAACAGGCGATTTCAAGGGGAAGGGGGCAATTCTAAGGGGATAGCCCCGATTATTCCCTTGCGAAAATCATTGAGTAACTGCATGGCTGCCCTTTCTTTATCTTCTTGATATTTGAGATTGGCCAATTTTTCGATAAAATCCTCCCCGGTTATGTCTAGAGTATTCAACCCATAACGAGATTGTAAAAGTCCTTCATACTGTAATTCTATTAATAAATCGACAAAAGCCGCCGCTATCCTTTGGTTATCATAACCAGCATCCCCAATATCCTCACAGATAGCTAATTTCACCGCATCCTTTTGATTATCTAAACGGGAAGGAATCACCCCTGGCGCGTCTAATAATTCTAAGGTGTCGGAAATTCGTACCCATTGTAATTGTCGCGTTACTCCAGCCCTGCGGGCGCTGGCGACGACTTTTCGCCCTAATAAACGGTTAATCAGGGCAGATTTGCCCACATTGGGAAACCCGATCACCACGGCGCGCACTGGACGCGGTAACATTCCTCTTATTTGACGTTTTTGGTTAATTTCATCGCCAATTTTTTCCGCCGCTTTGATAATTGCTTTAACTCTTTCTCCCTGTTTAGCGTTAGTAAAATAGACGGTTTTTCCTTGACTTTTAAACCATGTTACCCATTGTTGATGGGCAGATTCGGGAATCATATCGAGACGATTTAAGATTAATAAGCGCGGTTTATTGCCAATCCAATCGTCCACCTGCGGATGATGGGAAGCTAAGGGAATGCGAGCATCGCGCACTTCTAGGACCACATCCACGAGTTTAAGATGTTCCTTGAGTTTTCTTTCCGCTTTGGCAATATGACCGGGATACCATTGAATTAACGACATGGGAGATGGCAGTATAAAATTTAATTTTATCAGGAATAGTCCCTAGATAGCTATAATTATCTGAGAAAAAGTTTAGTAATTTCACTGCAATTATAACAGGATTGTCGATGACTAATTTAAAAAAATGGCAAATTATTAAATCCGAGCTAGTTTTTCAGAATCGTTGGTGTCAAGTCCGTCAAGACGCTGTGAGGTTATCCTCTGGACAAGTTATCGATGATTATTTCGTTAATATTCGTCCTGAAATTGTTTTAGTTGTTCCAGTTACTGGGGATAATCAATTAGTTTTTGTCCGTCAATATCGTCACGGAGTTAAGGAAATTTTATTGGAATTTCCCGCTGGAGCAGTGGATGCGGGTGAAGATGATATTACCGCAGCAGCGCATCGGGAATTCGAGGAGGAAACTGGTTATCAAAGTGATTCTCTAATACCTTTGGCTGTTTTGTACGATAATCCTGTTAAAGATACTAACAGAATTCATATTTTTTTGGCTCTTAATGCTACTCTCACTGGTCAACAAAAGTTAGATGTTACCGAGGAAATTGAAGTTATTCTTCGACCTTTACAGGAAATTAATCCCCAGGAAATTACTGTCTCTGGTAGTTTGGCCGCTTTCTATCTAGCGAGGGATTTTTTAAAGCAAAATTAAGGAGGTATAGCGGTTATATTGATGGGGAAGTCCGAACTTTTCGTTTTTGGGAGCCAGTTTTCGGTCGTCAGGAGATTATTTTTATTTATTCTCCCCAATTCATAATTCATAATTCATAATTCCCACTGTCTATGAGTAATTTTTTTATGATTGCTGGTTTTATCCTATCAGCTTATGCGATTGTTGCCAACGATTCCCTACAAACTTTAGGAACTTTTTTAAGTGCCAATGAAGAACGTCCCTGGTGGATTTTATGGCTGTATTCCAGTATAATCTTAGCCTCGATTTTTATCGCTGGTTGGTACATTAATCAGGGAGATGTGGCTTATAATCGACTAGAAATGATTCCCTTCCCAGAAACTTTTACTTGGATTTATATCGTTCCTCCCCTGGCAATTTTAATTCTCACCACTTGGGGAATACCTGTGAGTACAACCTTTTTGGTTTTAACAGTTTTTGCTCCCCAATCTCTAGATGAAATGTTAGTTAAATCCGCTTGGGGTTATGCTATTGCTGTTATAGTGGGGTTAGTAATCTATCGAATTATTTATCAATTAGAAAACTTTTTCCTAGAAACAGTTAATAAAGAACCTCAAAAAATCTGGGTAGTTTTACAGTGGTTATCTACTGGGTTTCTCTGGAGTCAATGGTTAATGCAAGATTTTGCTAATATTTTCGCCTATCTTCCCAGAAAGTTAGCGGCAACATGGTTAGTTTTATCTCTAACAGTTATGCTACTGATGCAAACCATCATTTTTATTAATCATGGTGGTCAAATCGAGAAAATTGTCACTAGCAAAACTAACGCCCATGATCTGCGTTCTGCAACAATTATTAACTTAATTTATGGTCTAATTTTACTCTTTTTCGTTGGTTATAATCATATTCCCATGAGTACCACTTGGGTATTTTTAGGTTTATTAGGAGGTCGAGAAATTTCTCTGACTTTAACCAGAGAAAACCCTAATTTAGCCGCCACGGGTAAACTAGTTTTAGGGGATGCCTTGAAAGCTTTTATCGGTATGATTGTTAGTGTTGCTATCGCTCTTGCTTTACCTCTACTCGCTCAAAAACTTAACTATCTATAGGAATTGGGGTGTGGGGAGATGTAAATTAAGAATGACAAGATTGGGGAGATAGGCGATCGATTGACGACCCGGAGTGATAAAGTTTTCTATTACTGATAATCTCGAAATTATCGTTCAACCAGATTAAAGATGCTTCTGTGACTAGACCTTCTGCAAGAGTGACTAGGGAAAAATTGCGAGATTTACCCCTATCAGAGTGGAGAATGCGAGGGACACTAGCAGCATTCAGATAAACGGTTCCCCTGGAGGAAGTGACCACGGGATTGCGTAAACGGGAAGTAGTATGACGGAGACGGTGGTGCATATGACCGAAACTGACGAGAGAAACCTGTTTTCCTAATAGCTGTGCTTGTTCGATGGCCGCTGCTAAATCCGGATCCCCGTGGTCTCCTCCCAAGGGTTGCCAATCGCGACCACAGATAGCTTCCGCTTCCTTTCCCAGTCCGGCCGGACCATTGTGACCTAAAAAAATCAGGTTATTATAGGCAGTATCTTGAATATTAGCGATAATTTTGGCGGTAGATTCGGCAAAACTGCTGATATTATAGCGTTCTTGAAAAAATTCTCCATTTTTCCACTCGGATCCTCCCCAAGTAAAGGGACGACCCCCAACAATCGAAAGCTGTAAACTGGGTAGGTCTAGTTTTGAGTAACCCACATGAGCAACCCCTAATAATTCTAACTGGGCGGTGACACGATCTTCTTTATCGCGATCGTAGGGACATTGTTTTCGTCCCCAAGGGGTGGCACTATACCAAGCGTCATGATTACCGAGAATAACGGCTTTTGGTAAGGACAAACTAGCAATCCGACCGACAATTTCTAGGGATTCATTGCCAAAATCGCCCACAAATAGGGCTAAATCCACTTGTAAAGCTTCTAGTGCTAAATTATCTTCTATTTCCCATTGGTCGTGAACGTCACCGATGACGGCGATTTTATAGGTGCGAGGGAAAGAATTTACCATTACCAGTTATTAACTATCATTTACCATTAAAGATCATAACTAGGATTGGTAGTCGAAAACCGTGGGCAAGAAAGAGAGATTTTTTCTCAAATTACCAATGAAAAGGTAAAGATTTAAAACAAAGTTACCCACAGTCATCGGTTTGTTTGTAAATTTAGATACAGAATTATCAGGGTGATCTGTGTATGTCCTTACTACAATCTCGCACTACTGCCGTTGTTACCTGTCCCCAAGCAAATACATGGGTACGACTAAGAATGCTTCCCTCTCCCTACAGCTTTGATGAAGCGCTACTACTCTGTGAACAGGATCAGGGCCGTTGGGTGGCATGGATTCCCGATTTTGGCGAAATTATCTTGATTGAAGGACAATTTGAGGCATAAACTAACTCTTGCTCACAATTAAAGCAGATAAACAGCGATCGATCACTTGTTTTAATACTAGAGCAGTCCAATCAATATCGGCTGCGCTGGTGTCCCTTCCCAAGGTTAAACGAATTCCCGCCAATGCTTCTCGATCGCTGTAGCCCATAGCTTTTAAAATTGGACTGGGGGAAAGTTGGCCACTATGACAGGCAGATCCAGAACTAATGCCGATTCCTGCTAAATTAAGCTGACGAACTAGCTGTTTTCCCGTGATGTGACTGTTATCGTCGGGACGGACAATAAAGCTGACGTGGTGGGGTAAACGATAGAATCGGTCCCCCGTGGGCAGCAGATAAGGATAATCAGCTAAGAGGTCAAATAATCGATCTCGCAGACCCATTAAACGCATTTTTTCGCTAATTAAGTCTTTTTGGGCTAATTCGGCCGCTAAACCAAAAGATGCGATCGCTGGTACGGCTTGGGTTCCCGATCGCAGGCCTTTTTCCTGACCACCGCCCCGCAGTAATGGTAAAATATCGACACCGGCTCTGATGTATAAAGCTCCCGATCCTTGCATTCCATAAATTTTATGGCTAGAAAGAGATAATAAATCTACGGGCAGTTTCCGCACATCAATATCGCATCTTGCCGCCACCTGCACCGCATCGGTGTGAAAAAGCACTCCCCTTTCCCTGGCAATGCTGCCCAATTCTTCAATCGGTTGTAGGGTTCCCACCTCACTTTGTCCGTAAATAATGGAGATTAAGACCGTATCGCTTTGAATTGCGGCTTTTAGGTCTAAAGGATTCACCCTACCTTGACGATTGACGGGAAGACGAGTAATTTGCCAACCTTGCTGCTCTAATTGTTTACAGGGTTCAGCGATCGCCGAATGTTCCACACTAGAAATAATAATATGACGGGGGCGGTTATACTGTTGAGCAACCCCGATAATTGCTAAATTATTGGCTTCCGTGCCGCCAGAAGTGAAGATAATCTGGTCTGGATTGGCATTAATTAACCCTGCCACCTGTTCTCTGGCCATTTCGATGACTGTCGCCGTATCCTGTCCCCAACTGTGTAAACTGGAGGGATTGCCCCAATGATGCCGCAGAATAGTGGCAACCCGATCGATTACTTGGGGATGAGTGGGGGTAGTGGCGCTATAGTCAAGATAAATTTGCATTATTTTACAATCTGAGAAATGAGAGTCCAGACAAGCAGCTATTCTCAGTTTAGCCGTTTAAAAGATTAGAAAGCGGGTTTCTTGATCACAAAAACAACCAGTATAACCATAGCAGTAATCCTAATCATCACGGTGCGCTCAACACTACCTTAGATGAATTGTTTAAGAAGTTAACACCCCAAAGGGTTGCTTCTCTGACGAGATTTCCCTTCATCCTTGATGCTCTATCTGCACTGAATACAATTTAATTTGGTATTCCAAAGCATAACAGAGATTGTCTCAAGCAGGTCGCATCGCTAATATTTGCGGGGATTTTTCAGTAATCGGTAAACATTAACCGGTAATCAGTGAACGGCAAACTCAAATCTGATACTAAATCCAGTTATTAAAAACTGATTATTTATTCCCCCTTTTGCCCCTTGCCTATCCTGATATGTAGCCTATACTCAACGGATTTAGTATGATAACTGATTCAAAATATCTAAAAACCCCCATCGCCCTACCATGCGTTTAAGACAAATTTTTATGCTTTTATTACATGACCAGCAATATTTTGTAACAATCTATACTATCTTTCCCGTTGAAGACTGTAAATTTAAGTTAATTGCTTCGGTAATAACCCTGAAATAAACTGATCTTTCTAGCCCAGATGACTAAAAACCGCCCCTATCTATCTATCGACTCCTCAAAACTGTTATGCTTCTAGAAAAAATCTCTTAAATAAAAACTATTGCTAAATCTGTCTAGATGGAGAAGCAAAAGCGATCGAGAGATAAAAATAGTTAAAGCCTCCTTACTGAATCAACAGTTACTTGCAAGAAATTTTCTCGGTTATCACCGCAGTCAGTCAGGGGAAATAATGAGAATTTTTCACCGTTTCATCACCTTTGTTTAGTTTCTAATCACGATTTTTTAGTCCATGAGTAAACTTTCCAGACGTAGATTTATCTTCACTGCCGGGGCAACTGCCGTAGGAACCGCAATTCTGCATGGTTGCGCCACTCCCAATAATACCGCAACCAGTCCCTCCCCTGCCGGCAGTCCTGCCGCTTCCCCTGTTGCTGGTGGAGAAACCCCCGAAGTCACCACCGCTAAACTAGGTTTTATTGCCCTCACCGACGCTGCCCCCTTAATTATCGCCAAAGAAAAGGGTTTATTCGCTAAACACGGGATGCCCGATGTGCAAGTGATGAAACAAGCTTCTTGGGCTGCAACCCGAGATAACCTCGAATTAGGTTCGGCGGGTAACGGTATCGATGGGGCGCATATTTTATCCCCCATGCCCTACCTAATGACCTTGGGCAAAATCACTAAACAGCCCGTACCGATGTATATTCTGGCGCGTTTGAATACCAACGGTCAAGCGATTTCCATTTCTAATGAATATGCAGATCTGAAAGTAGCCCTCGATAGCGGTGTACTGAAAGAATCCTTTGCTAAAGCTAAATCTGCAGGCAAAGAAGTTAAAGCCGCCGTCACTTTCCCCGGTGGTACTCACGATCTCTGGATGCGCTATTGGTTAGCCGCCAGTGGTATCGATCCGAATAAAGATCTATCCCTAATTGTCGTGCCACCAGCACAAATGGTGGCTAACATGAAAGTCGGCACGATGCAAGCTTTCTGTGTGGGGGAACCTTGGAACGCCCAATTGGTTAACAAAAAACTCGGTTATTCGGCCCTGATTACCGGGGAACTTTGGAAAGATCACCCCGAAAAAGCCCTAACTATGCGCGCCGATTGGGTGGATAAAAATCCCAAAGCGGCAAAAGCTTTAACCATGGCTGTTCTGGAGGCGCAACAATGGTGCAATGATCCGGCTAATGTTAAGGAAATGTGCGAGATTATTTCAGGACGGGAATGGCTGAAAATTGACCCCGCCGATATCTTGGGCAGAATGCAGGGTAATATCGATTTCGGTGATGGTCGCAAAATTGAAAATAGCCCCGTAGCCATGAAATTCTGGGCTGATAACGCTTCCTATCCCTACAAGAGTCATGATACTTGGTTTGTGACTGAAGACATCCGTTGGGGCTATATTCCCGCCGATACAGATATCAAGGCTTTAGTTGATAAAGTTAACCGGGAAGATATCTGGAGAGAAGCCGCCACAGCCCTCAATGTTCCAGCTGATCAAATTCCCACCTCTACCTCCCGCGGTGTGGAAACTTTCTTTGATGGTGTTACTTTTGACCCTGAAAATCCCACCGCTTATCTGAAATCTCTCAAGATTAAAAAGGTTTAAATCAGTGTTCAGTGATCAGTGACCAGCAATCAGTAATCAGTTCAGTTAAACATGATTGGCTGATAACTGGTAATTAATAACTGATAACTGAAATTCTTTGGGATCACTGAACCACTGACCACTCAACCACTGATAACTGATAACTGATAACTGATAACTGATAACTGATAACTGATTATGGCTGTTTCTATTTCTCGTCGTTCTCAAAGTCCAAAATGGGTAAAAGACCTGCAAAAAAAATTATCCAAACTAGCAACTTCGGCGATTGCTTTATTAATTTTCCTTCTCATCTGGCAAATACTCTGTTTTAGTCCCGATGCCCCCCTTCCTAGTCCCACCAAAGTTGTTAGCGATACCTGGGAATTAATTATTGATCCCTTTTTCAATAATGGGGGTACGGATGTGGGGTTATTTTGGCAAATTTTCGCCAGTTTACAACGGGTGGCCGTGGGTTTTACCCTAGCAGCTATTGTGGGTATTGCCGTGGGAATTTTGATCGGTAGTAGTGCTTTAATTTATGATGCGCTCGATCCGATTTTCCAAATCCTGCGTACCGTTCCCCCCCTAGCTTGGCTGCCCATCTCCCTAGCGGCTTTTCGTAATAACGAACCTAGTGCCATATTTGTAATTTTTATTACAGCAATTTGGCCAATTATTATTAACACAGCCGTGGGAGTACAACAGGTTCCCCAAGACTATAAAAACGTCTCTAGAGTGCTAAAATTATCCAAAGTTGAATACTTTTTCAACATTCTTTTTCCCGCCACCGTTCCCTACGTTTTCACGGGATTAAGAATCGGTATCGGGTTATCTTGGTTGGCGATTGTAGCGGCGGAAATGCTGATCGGTGGCGTGGGAATTGGCTTTTTTATCTGGGATGCTTGGAATAGTTCCATGATCAGTGAAATTATCCTCGCTCTGATTTATGTGGGTATTGTTGGTTTCCTACTCGATCGCCTCATGGCCTACATCGCTAAATTAGTTGTACCCGAAGAAAATAAATAGGGTTTGCGGCAAAAAGTTTTTCGGTGGGGGCAGGGTGTGGCCCCCAACCCCCCCGACATCGGGGGGGCAGGGTGTGGTGTGTGGGGTGTGGGGAGCTTTTTAAGTAAACAGTAAACTAAAAACTCACATCTGATAACTGATAACTAATAACTGATAACTGAAAATGTCTGCATTTATTGAAGTCGATCACATTGATAAGGTTTTCCCACTGCCGGATGGCCGTCAATATATCGCCCTGAAAAATATCGATCTCAGCGTTACTCAAGGGGAATTTATCTCTTTAATCGGTCATTCCGGTTGCGGGAAATCCACCCTCTTAAATATGGTCGCTGGACTCGATCGCCCGACGGTGGGAGGGGTGATTTTAGAGGGAAAAGAAATTAAAGGTCCCGGGCCCGATCGCATGGTGGTGTTCCAGAATTATTCGCTGCTGCCCTGGTTAACCGTCCGGGAAAATATCGCCCTAGGAGTTAACCGCGTGCTGCGTCATCTACCGGCTGCTGAACGCAAAAGTGTCATCGAACATAGTATCGATATGGTACACCTGCGCCATGCCGCCAACAAACGACCGGGAGAATTATCGGGAGGCATGAAACAACGGGTAGCGATCGCCCGCGCTTTAGCCCTACGCCCAAAAGTCCTGCTACTCGATGAACCCTTTGGGGCGCTGGATGCGTTAACCAGAGGCAATTTACAGGAACGTTTGATGGAAATCGTCGAAGAAAGCCACGTTACCTGTATCATGGTCACGCACGATGTGGATGAGGCCCTATTACTATCCGATCGAGTGGTGATGTTAACCACCGGACCAGAGGCCCATATCGGTCAGATTCTCGATGTTCCCATTCCCCGGCCCCGGCATCGTTTGGAAGTAGTTAATCACCCCAGTTACTACGCCCTCCGTAACGAGATCGTTTACTTCCTCAACCAACAGAAGCGATCGAAGAAAGTCGGTCAACCCACCGAACCGGTAACAGTGATCGGCCAAGCTACCAGACTGAAAACCAATCCCACCATCGGTTTTATCCCCCTCACGGATTGCGCTCCGATTATTATCGCCAAAGAGAAAGGTTTCTTCGCCGAGGAAGGATTAGAGGATGTTATCCTGCAACGGGAACCCAACTGGAAAGCGATCGCCCAAGGGGTAGCTACCGGTCGTCTCGATGCGGCCCAGATGGTGGCGGGAATGCCCCTCAGCATGACCATTGGGGCCGGCAATAAGCCCTCTGTCCCCGTGATTAGCGCTTTGGTACTCAGTCGCAACGGTAACGCCATCACCCTCAGCAATAAATACAGGGAATTGGGGGTAGAAAAACTGGGCGACTTAAAGGATGCCATCCTGCAAAGTCCCGACCAAATCGCCACTTTCGGCATGGTTCACCCCGCCTCCATGCACAATCTGCTGTTACGCTACTGGTTAGCTAGTGGCGACATCGATCCCGATAGTGATGTGAATTTAACCGTAATTCCGCCGCCTCAGATGGTTTCCCTGCTAAAAGCAGGTAAGATCGACGGTTATTGTGTGGGGGAACCCTGGAACTCCTACGCCGTTCAGGAAAAATTAGGCTACGTTATCGCCACCGATCTTGATATTTGGCCCGGACACCAGGAAAAAGTCCTCGGGGTCAAGGAAACTTGGGCGGCGAAACATCCCGAAACCCATATCGCCATGGTCAAAGCTTTAATTAAAGCCTGTGAATACTGCGATGATCAGCGTAATCGAGAAGATATCGTTAATATTCTCAGTCAGCCCCAGTATGTGGGCGTGGATAGGGCAATTATCCGCCCCGGTTTCCTCGATGGTTACGATCGCGGTTTAGGAACTGCCCCCGAGGCCCTATTCCGATTTAACCAGTTTTACGTCGATCAAGCTAACTGTCCGGGCCGGAGTGAGGCGTTATGGACCCTAACTCAGCTTGCCCGTTGGGGTTACGCTCCTTTCCCCCGCAACTGGGTAGAAGTGATTGAACGCGTCCGTCGTCCCGATCTGTTTGGCGAAGCTTGCCGGTCTCTGGGCCTTCCCGATTTGGAACCCGATCGCCACAGTTTCGCCCTCTTTGATCATCTTATTTTCAATCCCGACGATCCGATCGGCTATCTGGAACGTTTCTCAATCCGTCGCGATTATCGCGTCTCGGAAGTTCTCCTCGATGATCCTGTCGCTAATTAATGGTTGTGGTGGGCAAAGCCCACCTTAGAATAAATCTAGGACGAATTATGCAAACTTTTACCGATAAGACCGTGAATTCCAGCACCACTACCCAGCCTTTTTTATTAGTTAGTAATGTTGCCAAAGAATACCCCTCCCCCGAAGGGGTTTACACTGTTTTAGACGGTGTGGAGCTGCAAGTTAATGAGGGGGAATTTGTCTGCATTATCGGTCACTCCGGCTGCGGTAAATCGACCCTTTTAAATATGGTGGCGGGGTTTTCTTCTCCTAGTCGTGGGCAAGTGCTGCTACAGGACAAAGAGGTTAAGGAACCAGGACCAGACCGGATGATGGTATTCCAAAATTATTCGCTTTTGCCCTGGAAAACTGCCTTTGAGAACGTTTATATCGGGGTTAATTCGGTTTATCCCCAAAAAACTCAGGCTGAGAAGGTGAAGATCGTCGAAGAAAATCTATCCTTAGTGGGATTGACAGAAGCAGCCCAGAAAAAACCCCCCCAGTTATCGGGAGGCATGAAACAACGGGTTGCGATCGCCCGCGCCCTGGCCATTCGTCCCCAAGTCCTCATCCTCGATGAACCCTTTGGGGCCTTAGATGCGATCACCAAAGAGGAATTACAGGAAGAATTGCTGAAAATCTGGCGAGAACACCAGTTAACCGTGTTGATGATTACCCACGATATCGATGAGGCTTTGTTCTTGTGCGATCGCTTGGTGATGATGACCAACGGCCCGAGCGCTAAAATTGGTGAGGTGTTAAAGATGCCTTTTGCTCGTCCCCGGGTTCGTTCCCAAATTACCGAGGATCCCCGTTACTACGAACTCCGCAATGAAGCTCTCGATTTCCTCTACAATCGTTTTGCCCATTCGGAGGATCCCAACGAGGATGCCCCCGAACAACCCCGCACAGAAAATCTCGTGGGTAAAATTGTTACTACTATTGGTGGCATAGCTTTACTCGCTTTTGTCGGTTTTAGTCTAATACAAATGTTCACTAGCAAGACTCCCAATACTGCTAATCCGGCCACCATAGAGGCCCCCAGATAAGTAACAGTTATCAGTTATCAATGATGAAGATGTTCAAAGACCGATTTATCACCGATATCGTTGGGGAGAGGTTGGCTTAATTTTCTCAGAGCAAAGATAACGAATAAAGTCGCCCAGAGAATTAATAGACCCTTCTCCCAATTTAAGGGCAATATCCCCAAAAGATGACCGAGTAAAAGGGTGGGAACTAGAGGGGTTAAAAACTTGGTTTCTAGACGATTAAAACAAAAAGCTTCTTTGAAATAAATCCCCGTGAGACTAGCAAAAATAAAGCCCACACCCAATAAACTCACCGGGTGGTTATAGACAAATTCTAGGGGAGAAAGGTGAGAATAAAGGCTGAAAATTAGGGAAGTAATCGCTCCGATTAGCCAAAAAACTTGCAGGAGACGATGGAGGGGAATTAAATATATATGGATAGTCAATAAACTGATGCCTAACCCCAGACAAAAACCAATGTATAAAAGGTTAGTCAGGGGCAATAATTGCGGTCGGGTGAGAACTATAATTGTAGCGATAGCGAAACTAAAAGCCGCTAAATTTAACCCCAGACGGTAGAGACGCACACCTAGGCGATCGCTATCCGTAATCGTAAACTCTCCGAATTGACCTTGATAAACTCGATCGACAGTAGAGGAAGTCATTATGCTCTAAAGAAAAAGGGAAGCTTAGAAAAGATCGACTACAAATTATCTTAAGCTTAAATTATGCCAGTAGCCTCACTTCTCCCTCCTCTCGGCTGACTAATTGCGAGTTAGGATCAAGGTTACATTTCCTTTAGATTTTTAAGCCATGTCGTTGAACCAAGAATCCCTCGCTTTTAGCCATGGGAGGGTCAAGAACTCAACTAGCGAAATTTTGGTCGTGGGCGGTGGTATCATCGGATTAGCGATCGCCGTCGATTTGCAATTGCGCGGGGCAAAAGTTACCCTCCTAGTTCGAGATCTAGCTCAGGCCGCTAGTCGTGCGGCTGCGGGAATGTTGGCCCCCCATGCGGAAGGGATTCCCCCGGGTCCCTTTCTCGATCTTTGTCTGCGATCGCGCTGGCTATATCCAGAATGGAGCCGCAAAATCGAGGATTTAACGGGGATAAATAGCGGTTACTATCCCTGTGGTATTCTTGCTCCCATTTACGAGCTAGATCAGCCTATTAGTGCCAATACAGCTAATAAAATTTGGTTAGACAGCAATGCAGTTCACCTCTACCAACCCGGACTAGGTAAAGATGTGGTCGGTGGTTGGTGGTATCCCGACGATGGACAAGTGGATAACCGGCAGCTAGTGACTGCGCTGCAACAAGCGGCCGCAAATTTAGGGGTAGAAATTCGCCAAGGGGTAGAAGTCCACGCCTTACAACAAAAGCAGGGAAAAGTCAAGAGTATTTATACCTCAATTGGGGAATTAGAAGCAAAAATTTACATTTTAGCGACGGGATCCTGGGCCAGTCAACTATTACCCCTCCCTATCCATCCCGTCAAAGGTCAAATGGCCGCAGTAAAAATGCCCCCTAACCAGACCTTAACTAGGGTTTTATTCGGTCCCCAAACCTATCTGGTTCCCCGTCGCAATGGTCGTTTAATTATCGGGGCCACTTCCGAAACAGTGGCCTGGCAAACGGGTAATACACCCCAAGGACTACAAACCCTTTTTGCGCGTGCTACCCGTCTCTATCCCCCTTTAGCTGACTGGGAAATCGAGGAAATGTGGTGGGGATTCCGTCCGGGTACAGCGGATCAATTGCCCATTTTAGGCCGCAGTAGCTGTGATAACCTGATTTTAGCGACCGGTCACTATCGTAATGGCATTTTACTCGCTCCTGTCACTGCTTCCTTGATTGCTGACCTGGTGATTAATGACAAAGTTAATCCCATTTTGACCCATTTTCGATGCGATCGCTTTAATCAACCATCACCCGTTACTATTCCACCTATGTCCTTAACTATTATTGATAATAAACCCGAAGCGCTTTTATCGCCCCAAAATGATCGCCTCACCATTGCTGGGAAAACCTTTCACTCCCGCTTGATGACTGGGACTGGCAAATATGCCAATCTGACAACTATGCAGGAAAGTATTAGTGCCAGTGAATGTCAGATTGTCACCGTTGCCGTTAGACGAGTACAAACGAACGCACCCGGTCATGAGGGATTAGCAGAAGCGATCGATTGGTCTAAAATTTGGATGTTACCCAACACTGCCGGTTGTCAAACGGCCGAAGAAGCGATTCGGGTGGCCCGTTTAGGACGAGAAATGGCCAAATTATTGGGACAGGAAGACAATAACTTTATTAAACTCGAAGTTATTCCCGATCCTAAATATTTATTACCCGATCCGATCGGAACTTTGCAAGCGGCCGAACAATTAGTTAAAGAAGGTTTTGCCGTACTGCCCTATATTAACGCCGATCCTCTCTTAGCCAAACGTTTAGAGGAAGCCGGCTGCGCCACGGTTATGCCCCTAGGATCGCCGATTGGGTCGGGACAGGGACTAAAAAATGAGGCAAATATCGCGATTATCATCGAATCGTCCCAAATTCCCGTGGTGGTCGATGCTGGGATCGGTACACCCTCAGAAGCGGCCCGGGCCATGGAAATGGGGGCCGATGCTTTATTAATTAACAGTGCGATCGCTATGGCGGCCAATCCGGCTATGATGGCCCAAGCCATGGGAATGGCGGCAAAAGCGGGACGTTTAGCCTATTTAGCGGGAAGAATGCCGATTAAGTCCTATGCTAGTCCTAGTTCCCCCCTGACGGGAACGATCGCCTAACCCAGTGAAATCTCTATGACTACAGACAATCAAACTGAGTATGTTGCCGCTTTAACTGATTTACACCGTGGACTTGACCGTAAAGGGCCTGGGGACTCTGACTTCTCCCTAAAAATTTTGAGTAATCTCTCTATTTTGCCCCCCAAGCCGCGAATTGCCGACCTAGGATGTGGAAGTGGTGCTAGTGCTTTACTGCTGGCACAATACTACCAAAGCCCTGTCATGGCAGTGGATTCCTCATCGGTTTTTATCGACGAACTCAAAACCCGAGCAAAACAGCTTGGTCTTGAGCATTTAATCATTCCAATTCATGGTGACATGGCTAAACTTGATTGGTCAGTGGGTTCAGTTGATCTACTTTGGTCTGAGGGGGCTGCTTATAATCTTGGGTTTGAGCAGGCTCTTAAAATCTGGCGACCGCTTGTTTCTAACAACGGGATCGCCGTCATCTCGGAGATGAGTTGGTTTACTAATGAGCTGCCAGAGCCGGCTGTGGCCTATTGGCAAAACGCCTATCATACAATGGGTAATGAGTTTGAGAATATCGTTCGGGCTAATAGGTCTGGTTTTAAGGTACTTTCTACCCAGAGGCTGCCCAGTCAGGTTTGGTGGCTAAATTATTATCAACCTCTCCGTGAGCGAATCGGGCAGCTGGAAATCAGCCCAAGTAGCCAATCGGTTATTCGTGAAACGGAAGAAGAGATGAAACTTTTTGAGAAATTCAGCAACTTCTATGGTTATACCTTCTATGTTCTGCAAGCGGCCTAGAAAAAAAGCCGTCCAATTTATGATCAGTTTTGTTTCGCAGTAATTCCTATCGTTTTAATAATCTGCGTCCGTAGGTGCAAAATCGACGGGAAAGCCACAACCTGCAGCAATTGCGGGAACAACAGATTAGAATCATCGAAACCCCTTAAAATAGGGGAGATTTGACTATCTCCCCCCACACCACACATCAATAAATCCCACAATTAACGCACTTCAAACAAACGATTGTCCGGTAAATTACTAATCGATCGCTGGAGACTATTCAAGGATTTATTGTAATCGACGATCGCCTGTAGATAACGACTTCTGGCATCGGTTAAATCCCGTTGGGAGTTGATCACATCCGTTTGGGTTCCCACACCCGCCTGAAAGCGTAAACGGGCTAATCGCAGACTTTCCGTGGCCGATTCAATGCTTTTTTGCGAAGTTTTGATGTTTTCTTGGTTAGAAATCAAACTATAGTAGGATTCCTCCACCTGAAGGCGGATTTCATTGCGACGGAGGGAGAATTCCGTATCGGCGCGATCGATATTTCTTTCCGCTTGACGGGCGCGAGCAAAAGCACGACCACCATCAAAGAAAGTCCAGCGAATCCGGCCACCGACGCTAAAACCATCGCCAAAACCAGCTTCATCACTGAGATCGTTGAGGACATTATACTCGCCCAAAAGGTCCACTTGGGGAATCACCGCCGAAATAGCGATCGAGCGGTCCTCGGCGCTAATTTCCCTCTGTAAGAGTTGTTGTTCTAATTCCGCGCGATTTTTATAGGCTAAAACGATACTATCATCAAGACTTAAGCCCCAAGTTCCCGCCTCGCGAATCTCATCGGCAGCGGTTAACTCGATCTGCTGACCGACACTCAATATCTGTGCCAGTCGTCGTCTAGCGATGCGTTGGGTAGAAATCGCCCGGGTTAAGTCTTGGTTAGCGTTAGCGAGGTCAACTTCCGCCTGTAGGACAGCAAATCGGGTTCCTAGTCCTGCTTGCTCCAATAATTGAGCATCCCGTAAACTTTGACTAGCATCTTCGATCGCAGCTTGGGAGATCGCTACCTGAGCATCACCCCTCTGCAATTCATAATAGGCATCGGTGGCATCAAAACGAGTTTGTTCCGAGACCCGTTCCACCTCTAATTCCTGTTGCCGGATGACTTTTTCGGCCCTTTTGATCTGGGCTGTCCGTTCACCCCCTGTATAAACCCCATAGACGATGCGAACACTACCCTGAAAGTTGGTACTATCTTCGGGTGTAGTGGCTGGGATTCCCTGTTGACGAGCCAAATTATTCTGTCTTTGGGCCGCTGCCGATTGATCTTGAGTGAGACTGGTTTCCGCTTGGGCCGTGGGTAATAAGGCCGCCTGTTGTTCCTTTAATTGGGCGCGAGCGATTTCCAAATTAATCCGCGATGTCTGTAAGGTCTGATTATTTTTTAAAGCTAATTCGATCGCTTGATTTAAGGTGATCGGTTGTACTACCCTAATATTCACCTCATCCGGTTTGGTGGGAAAAATTAGGGGATTGCCACTAGGATTAAGATAATTAGGGGCTTTGGGATCCGCTTCCGTGGTTGCCGGTGCCGCCGAGGGACCGGGTAATTGAGAAACTGGATTGGCAGTAGGTCGGGGTTTCTTCAATAAATCGGCAGCGGACTGAGTTTGTGCCTTAACCGAGGATTCAGCCAAGAAAATCAACCCAAGCACCGCACTCACGGTAATACCATAACGCAAGAGCAACATGAGTATCTCGAAAGTAAACAGTAAACGATAAGAAGTAAATAAGCTCACACCACTATGTTGGCCGATTACTAATTACTAATCAATAATCCTACTCCATCCCGACGCGGATCGCCCGTAGCGGTTAATTCCCCCCGCTCATTCACTGCCACCCCATGCACACCCCCAAAAAACATATTTTGTTCTTGCCAACGGGATACTTGAGTATTTGCGGGTAAAACCAGATTTTCGAGCAGATTTTCCCGATCTTCTAGAGGTTCAATTCCTAATTGTTGATTTTCCCAATGTATGCGCGAAGCAGCGATCGCATCGGCTAAAGATTGCCGAAAATCGATTAAATTGCTAATAACCTGCAAAATAGCGGTGCGAATGCGATTGGAACCCCCAGAACCGAGAACAAATCGCGGCTTTCCTTCCTCTAAAATCATCGTTGGGGACATCATTGAGGATAAACGACGATCAACGGGCCAATTGTGAAAACCAAAGGGATTTAAGTCCGCTTCCCCGATCATATTATTGAGCATAATTCCTGTCTCTGGCACGGTGTAAGCTGATCCTTCGCCGTTGGAAAAGGTGGCACTGGCGGCATTACCTTCCCCATCGATAACGCTAATATGGGTGGTACTGCCCCATTTATTGGGATATTTGCCTAAAAATTCCAGCGAGAGAAACTTCTCTGCGATTCCCTCCTGATAGATAAAATTATCGTAGCCTTGAACCCGCGCTTGATTGGTTAAGTCCATCACTTCCGTTAAAATTTGCAGATGTTTGGCTCCTAGATGCTCTAAAGCCGATAAATTAACTGTTTCCAGTAATTTTAGGGCAAAAGCTAGGAGAATTCCTCCAGAACTAGGAGGCGGATTGGTCAGTATTTCGTAACCCCGATATTGGGTTTTTAGGGGTTTTCTCTCAAGGACTTGGTAATGATTTAAATCCTCTAGGGTAAGATAACCACCCTCCTGCATATCCTTGGCAATTTGGTGGGCGATTTCTCCCTCATAAAAGTCTTTTACGCCTTTTTTGCTTAATTCTTCTAAAGTGTTGGCAAAATCGCCCATCACACAGCGATCGCCAGCTTGGAGGAGTTTTCCTTGGGGGGCATAGACTTTTAAACCCTCTCTATCTTTGAGCAGGATCGAAGATAGTAAACCCAGGCAAAAGCCGTTATATTGGCTCAAAATGTAGCCTTGACGAGCATATTCGATCGCTGGTTCCGCTACCACGGCAAAGGGCAATTTTCCCAGTTTTTTCTGCACTGTTTCCAATCCCCGTAACGCCCCGGTCGTTGCGACCGCACCTCGGCCAATGTGAAAATCTTGACTAGCACCACCAAAATCGATCGCCACTGGGTAAAAGTCGATATTTGTCAAGGGTTTTTTATATTTTGGAGTTTGACAAAAAAAATCAAAAAGGGTATTGACTTTTTCTTTGGTATGTGCTAGTAAAAAACCGCCGCCCCCCGCCGAAGCGAGGGTGAATTCGACCACGAAAGCCGCTAAAATCGAGCCAACTATCGCATCGAAGGCATTTCCGCCCATTTCTAAGATTAATTGTCCAGCTTCGGCAGTTTTTGGATGTCCTGCGGCGATAGCGCCCTTGCTTTTGCGAGTCACTTTGATTCAGTTATCAGTTATCAGTTATCAGTTATCAGTGGGGAGATGGGGAGATGGGGGTGTGGGGTGATGGGTGTTAGGGGTTAGGGGTTAGGGAAGTGGGGAGAAAAAAGCTGCATCCTGTCTCCTGTCTCCTGTCTCCTGTCTCCTGACTCCTGAATACGGCTATTTTTTTAATTGCTTAACCGCTTGATAGATTTCGGGTAAACGCTTGTAAACGGCTGCTACCTTGAGGAATAGTTTATGAGGCATAGCGGGAGAGCCAGAAACCACTTCTCCTGCCCCAATATCGTTGTGAATGCCAGCTTGGGCAGTTGCGATCGCACCGTCCCCGATCGCCGCTTGATTGGCAATGCCCACCTGTCCCGCTAAAATAACGCGATTGCCCAATTTTACGCCTCCTGCCATGCCCACCTGTCCTGCTAGGGCGCAAGCTTGGCCAATTTGGCAATTATGGGCAATATGGACGAGATTATCGATCTTAGTTTGACTACCGATGCGGGTTTCTCCCACTGCCGGACGATCCACGGCGCTATTACAGCCAATTTCTACCCCGTCTTCTAAGACCACGATACCCGATTGTTCCATCTTAAACCAGCCTTCGGGAACTGGCACAAAACCGAAGCCCTCGGCACCAATAACAGCACCACTGTGGATAACGCAATCATTGCCGATTTGTACCCGTTCATGGATGGTACAGTTAGCGTGGAGAATTGTGCGATCGCCAATATACACCCCAGGGTAAACAACGGCGTTAGGATGAATGCACACTCCATCACCGATGGTAACATTGGCTTCTACCACAGCATGGGCCCCGATGGCGACTTTATGGCCGATTTTAGCCGATGGATGCACCACGGCGGTGGCGTGAATGTAGGGTTGGGGCTGAAAGGGTTGATAGAATAATTTGATGGCGTGGGCGAATAAAAGTCGGGGATTGGCACTAGCTAACCAAGGGATGCCGCGTTCGTCGGCCTGTTGTTGTAAATTGCTATCAAGGGGTAGAATTAGGGCAGTAGCCTCAGTTTTGGCGACAAAGGCAGCAAATTTTCCCCCTTCGATATAGCTAATGGTATCGACTAGGGCGGTTTCGATGGGAGTTATGGCTTTAATTTGGGGATTTCTGTCGGGATAGGCAGTTAAACTGTGGGATTGTACTAAAGGGCTTAATTTTTGGGCAATTTCACTAAATTTCATAAATATATATTGCGATCGAGATAGGGCTGATGATAGGATGGTCTAACAGTCTAAAACTATACTGATAATCTTGTCGTTATTATAGTCAAAAAAGTTGCTAGTTTTTTAGGGAATAATCCCTGTTTTCCATTTCAACAAAGCCGATCTCGATCTAGAGCGGTTTTGGAGATAAGTTTGCTCTCTCCAAAACCGATTGGTTTTAGTTTTTACTACTCGATCGAGTTAATAAAATTGACCCAAACAGTATTAAGGCGATCAGAGTGGATGGTTCGGGAACTGTTTGAAAATCTAGGTTAAAAATTCCTGACTCTCCCCAAGAAAGGCTAAGATCTACCAGTTTAAAACTGGCTGAATATTTTCCCGGTCGAGAGGCAAGAAACTTCGGTAAAAAGGAGAAGTTATCACCGGTACCGATCGCATAGATATCTCCAGCATTAGCTAAAATTGTCTGTCCTAAAGAGTTAGCTACTGTTAATCCATCACTAATCTCTAACAGTTGTAAGGATAGGTTGGCATTACCTAAAGACCGATTCCACCGTCCCCCAGAACTGTTAAAAAGAGCTTGTTCTCCCAAGTCAGAGGAATTATTAATAGTTGCCACTGATTGCATCAGTAAATTGCTATATTCCTCCCCAGTGGCAGCACTAACAAAACTATTCTGAAAAATTCCTTTTCCTGCAATTAATGAGAGAGGAGGCAATCCTGTAGAAGTCTCAGGAATGCGATTATTGGTGTTAGTGGGATTAACTACCGGATTACTAGATGGGCCAGAATAACTGTAAGTGCCGATACCGTGAAAATGAGGGTTTCCCTCTCGGTGAGCAACCAGAAGAGTTAACCGGTTATAGTTAGGATTGGCTAATCCCTCATAGATGCCCCGAGTTAAGGTGATTTGATTATCCACCCCGATATAAAATTCGGGCAAACTCTGACCAATGGCAGGCTCTTCAGCCTTAGCCACCGTTACGAGGGCGAAAGAAAGCGATAAAATGAAGCTAACGGCGATAAATGGAGATGTAGGGCTTTTTTCGCGGATTTTCTTCCCAGCACAAACTAATCCTACCCTAGAGACCTGTAGAACCATGATTTCTCTGATTAATTAGAATGATAATCATTGTCACTTTAGCGAAAAACCCTTGTTCCGATTCACTTTTGCCAACAAAGTTAATTTAAGTTAACATGAACAATGCTGTCTGAATAAGTTGCCCGCGCCTCTAAATGGGTCTAGGTCGATCAAGGAACAGGCAACGCCGGAACAGCAGCAGGTTCTCTGGAGATGAGGCCAAATCCCGTCAAAGTTTATCTTGATCAGAAAAGATAAACAAGGCTGTGTTAGATTTTGCAGTGGGGAATCTGGGTTAAAATAGACCGAGAAAGTTAACAAAAAAATTGTCTCGCTCAAGTGGGCGAAAATCAGCTTATGACCCTTGCGGTGGCGATCGAAAAGTTAAAAAAATCCTACGGTCAGACAGCAGCGGTTAAAGATATCTCCTTTACCGTGGCAGCGGCAGAAATCTTCGGTTTACTAGGTCCCAATGGTGCGGGGAAAACCACCACGATTCGCTGTCTTTGCACCCTTGCTAAACCCGATGGCGGCAAAATCGAGGTGGGGGGTGTCGATGCCCTGAATAACCCCAAATCCGCCCGTAAACGCCTGGGTTACGTGGCCCAAGAAGTCGCCCTCGATAAAATGCTCACGGGACGGGAACTGTTGCAACTACAAGCGGCTCTTTATCACATTCCCGCTCAAAAGTCAAGAGAGCGCATCAAAGAATTAATAAATCTTTTAGGATTAGAGGAATACGCCGACAAAAAAACGGGGACCTATTCCGGCGGCATCAAAAAACGACTGGATTTAGCGGCGGGATTACTGCATCAGCCGGAAGTTTTGGTGCTGGATGAACCGACTGTGGGCCTCGATATCGAAAGTCGTTTGATTGTCTGGGATTTTCTGCGACAATTACGGGCGGCCGGAACCAGTGTATTAATTACCAGCCATTATCTCGAAGAAATCGACGCTTTGGCCGATAACTTGGCAATTATCGACAATGGTATCGTCATCGCTCGGGGTACACCCTCACAACTGAAGGAGCAACTGGGCGGCGATCGCATTACCCTAAAAGTGCGAGAATTTTCCCCAGAGGAAGAGGCTTTCCAAGCGAAAGAATTATTATCCCGTCTGCCTTTTGTCGAGGAAGTGATCGTCAATACCGCCCAGGGTAACTCCCTTAATCTTATCGTCACGGCCAATAGCAATCCTTTAAGCAAAATTGAACAAACCCTAGCCGAATCGGGATTACCCGTGTTTAGCATGGCCCAATCCCGTCCTAGTCTCGATGATGTCTATCTAGCGGCCACCGGACGCACCCTGATGGATGCGGAAATTGCCGCCGCCAGCAGTCGCGACCTGAAGGCGGAGAAAAAACAAGCGATGAAGGAATCCTAGTCCGGCGAGAAAGGCTGTAATATTGCCTAATTGCCCAGTTAAATCGTCTATAATTGGAGCGATCGATTATATATCAATCAATATGAAAGATAAACGGGTATTGCTGACCGGCGGTACGGGAGGACTGGGTTTAGGAGTCACTCCGGCGGTTTTACACCATGGCGGTCATCTAACCATGACCTATCGGGAGGAAAGGGAGGTAGGTCGTCTGAAATCTCGGCTGAGGGCGGCGGAATTTGAGCGTATTCGCTTTGTCAGGGTGGATTTAACCCAAGAAACTGCCGTGGCTAGATTAATTGATGATCTCGGTCGGGTCGATGTTTTAATTCATCTAGTCGGGGGTTTTACCATGGGGGCGACGGAGGAGTTTAGCTATGAAGATTGGCTAAAAATGTTCGATTTAAACCTCCATAGCACTTTTTTACTGTGTAAACACTGTTTACGCTCGATGAAACTTCATAATTATGGTCGTATCGTCACTATCGGTTCTCGTGGTGCCGTACAACCGGGGGCAAATTTGGCCGCCTATTGTGCCTCGAAAGCGGCGGTAGTGGCTTTAACCCAAGCGATCGCAGAAGAAACCAAACAGACTAATATTACCGCTAACGTGGTTTTGCCCAGTATTATCGATACTCCGGGCAACCGGGAAGCGATGGGAGAGGCAAATGCCAAGGACTGGGTAAGTCCCCAATCTCTAGCCGAGGTGATCTGTTTTCTGGCGGGGGAAGGGGCGAAAGACCTGCGCGGGGCGGCAATTCCCGTCTATGGTTCCCTGTGAGTGTTTTTTTGTCTTCGGGCTGATACACTGATGACGGCGCTCGCTCTTGCTAAAAATTGGGTTTAATTTATGCTTATTCCGATTCTTATCAGTCTTGGTATCTTATTTTTATCCTATCTGCTCGGTTCGATTCCCACGGGTTATTTAATCGGTAAATACAGCAAAGGTATCGATATTCGTGACTATGGTTCCGGTTCCACCGGGGCTACCAATGTGTTGAGAACTCTGGGAAAAACTGCCGGGGCGACGGTGTTATTAATTGATATGTTAAAAGGAATGGCGGCGGTGGCCCTAGTACGAGGGCTATATTTTATGGATGTCAATCCTCTCCCAGAAAGTTGGTATTATTGGTTAATTATTGGGGCAGCATTGGGGGCAGTCATCGGTCATAGTAAATCGATTTTTTTGAATTTTAGCGGGGGGAAATCCGTCGCCACCAGTTTAGGGGTTTTATTAGTGATGAATCCCCTAGTGGCCTGCGGAACTTTGGCGAGTTTTTTGGTTATGCTCGCACTTTTCCGGATTGTTTCTTTAGGTTCGATTATCGGGGCGCTGGTGGTGAATATTTTAATGGTTATTTTAGGTCAACCTCTCCCCTATATTTTATTTAGTTTGATGGCGGGAATCTATGTGATTGTTCGTCATCAGGGTAATATTAAAAGATTGTTGGCAGGCACAGAACCGAAAATAGGTCAGAAAGTACAGCCATCATCGGAAGTAAGTTAAATAACTTTCTCAAGTCAGAATAACCACTGTGAAATGAAGTTGACGGCTCATCAGTTCTTTTATGAATAAGCCAATACCATTTTTCTTTATTCGTGTCCCTCACCCCCAACCCCCCTAACCCCTAGGGGGGTGCCGAACAGTTTGGTACTTTATTGATGACGACAATGCCCAATTAGCTAAGGTTTGAGCTATCACCACTACAATAAAATCACTACCTATATTGATTTAGAGGATTTTTTCTAAACCGTAAACGAGGGATTGCAGCTGAGTAACTTTGCGGATAGAGAGGAGAACCCCCGGCATATAACAGGAGCGATCGCTGGTATCATGACGAAGGGTATAGATTTCCCCGGGGGAACCGAAAATGACTTCCTGGTGGGCAATTAAACCGGGTAAACGCACGCTATGGATACGGATGTTCTCGGCAGTTAAACCGCCTCTGGCGCCGGGGATGGTTTCTTTTTCGGAAACTTGGGCAGGATTAAAGGTTTTACCTAATTCTGCCAGTAATTCGGCGGTTTTAATGGCTGTGCCACTGGGCGCGTCTGCTTTTTGATTGTGATGCAGTTCGATAATTTCCACATGATCAAAGTAGCGGGATGCTTGCATGGCAGCCTGTTGTAGTAAAACCATGCCAATGGAAAAATTGGGGATAACTAAACAGCCAGTGCTGGCTTTTTCGGCAAATTCGGCTAAATCTTGCAGTTGTGCCGCCGATAATCCCGTAGTTCCCACCACGGGACGCACTCCATAGGCGATCGCACTGCGGGTATTGTCATAAACACCGTCGGGATGGGTAAAATCCACCATCACCCCTTGCACTTTTTCCTGAGTTGCCAGGACTAAAACACTCTGTAAATCGTCGAGAATCGGCACTTCTAGGGGTTCACAACCGGCCACTTCCCCCACATCCTGACCTCGAAAAGCTGGATTTCGATCCACTGCACCCACTAAGATCATATCGTCGGCACGAGCAACGGCCTTAATGACTTCCCGTCCCATTTTACCGGCTGCACCGTTGACAACTATAGGAATCGGGCCTCTATTTTCAGTCATGGTCAATTATTCTCCTTATATATAACCTGATTTCGGGATAAGAAAAGGGAGAAGTGATCTGCTGAAAAACAGAAAACCATTCAGCCACCTTGCCCTAGGGTTAGTATAGATGCTTTGTTCTGTCCTGTCGATGATTTTTGCCAATAATTTGCACCTCAATGCTCAAAAAGCTTACTTGCTTATGGACTGAAGACTCGACAACAAAAAAGAAGCTTATGTCTGTGGGAAATTATGACGATTTTAATCGCTTTTCATAGTGATCATTACAGAAACTTCAAGTCCTATTATTTAGACCGTGTAGCTGAATACTGGAGTGATGCTTTTGCCATTTACACAGTTATCAGCACTTTGTTGAGTGGATTCCTTTTTGTCTCTATCTCAAACATTGCTGCTGATGCGTGTCAAATTTGAATTGGCCGGTTATTAAATCTAGTTTATCTCAACCCCAGAAAATACCTCAATTAATGACAGAGTAAGACCATGGCGATACCGATACCTAAACTTAAACCGACCAGCACTTGAAAAGGAGTATGACCAATTAATTCCTTTAAACGTTCCTCGTTAAATTCCTTGCCCCCCTGGAACATTTCATCGATAATTTGATTGAGAATCCGGGCCTGTTTTCCCGCTGCCTGACGCACTCCGGCCGCATCATACATAACAATAACCGCAAAAAGCGCAGCAATGGCAAATTCGGAACTAGACCAACCCATCTGTAATCCTACCCCAGTAGCCAAGGCCCCCACCAGCGCCGAGTGAGCGCTAGGCATTCCCCCCGACGAGACTAGATAGCGCAGACTCACCTTACCATCGCGGATTAACTCAATCAGCGCTTTTAGTCCCTGGGCAGTGAAACAAGCTAAAAGAGAGATTAGCAGTATTTGATTGTGTAACACCTGCTGGAAGTCCTGCATAATCTCACTCGTTTAATTTAATTTTTACGATTAACAATATACTCAGCGATGGCCCGTAAAGGTTCAGCGGCCTCATCGTAGCCACTCAATTCATTGATGGCACTATCTATTAACTGTTGAGCTTGCTGGCGGGACCCTTCTATCCCCCAGAGACTAGGATAGGTAGCTTTTTGTGCCTGTAGATCCTTGCCGGCGGTTTTGCCTAATTCCTCCTTTGTCGCCGTGATATCGAGAACATCATCGATAATTTGGAAAGCCAAGCCAATATTTTGGGCATAACGGGCTAATTTAGCTATATCTTCCCCTTTTGCCCCCGCTAAAACTGCCCCCGACACCACAGAAGTCTCCAACAGGGCCCCGGTTTTCTGAGTATGGATAAAACCGAGAGTTTCTGCCGAAATATCGGGTTTTCCTTCAGATTCCAAGTCTAAAACCTGACCTCCCACCAAACCCGCTGCCCCGACCGTGCGACCTAAACTAGCAATTACCTCTAAAATCTGTACGGGGGGAACATTACGAGTCTGGGTAGCCACATACTCGAAAGCGTAGGCCAGGAGACCATCCCCAGCTAAAATAGCGATATCTTCGCCAAAAACCTTATGATTGGTTAATTTCCCGCGTCGGTAATCATCGTTGTCCATGGCGGGTAAATCGTCATGAATTAATGACATCGTGTGAATCATTTCTAGGGCGCAAGCGGTGGGTAAAGCCATCTCCAGGGAACCCCCCATCAATTCACAGGTAGCCAGACATAAAATTGGTCGCAGACGTTTGCCGCCAGCGAGGAGAGAATAGCGCATCGCCTCGTAGATTTTGGCGGGATTGCCGATAACTAAAGAGCCATCCAAAGCTGACTCGACAATTAACCGCTTTTCCTCCAGATAGGAAGCCAGAGAAAAGATCTCGTTTTTCCTCACTTCTACTCCTCGTTCGCCCCTAGTAACCATGTCTTTTTGTCTTGAACCGACTGCTTTTAAAACTATATCAGGAAACTCTACCTCAATGGGAATTAAACTGATTGCTCCCTTGTCCCCTAAGCTGTTGACTGTCTAAATTACGCCTTCAGACTACATGGCAGCGCCGCAGTTGCTATTCTGAATACTTGTACTAAAATTCCCCAGACCGAGAGAGGTCTTTTTTTTTCTGATGCCTATTTTCTCTTTTAACCTGAAAAAATACCTCCCTCAGTCCAGAGATTAGCAAAAAACCGGCGATATAATTGAATTTCGCCGCAGTTATCATCGGGAGCATCTCATTGATGCAAGTGAGTAATTATACTTATCCATAAAACTGGTTTCTAGCAAGGCTTTCAAAATAGCTTGACATAAAAACCTGATTTAGGGGTTACAAAGGTGAGATGCTCCCGTTATCATCGGAGATGCTGAAGTTTTGATGATTCGGTCAAGCCTCCGTTTTCTTAGCTTGCAGTTGAGAAATTTCTCGATTAACCTATAATTAGGATTATCCTAGAAATACATTGTATGCTGCCAGGGCAAATTTTAGGCGATCGATACCAAATTCAAAGTCAGTTAGGTAAACAAACCGGAAGACGCACGTTTCTGTCCCAAGATCTAAAAACTGGCGCTACTGTTGTTGTCAAATTATTAATCTTCAGTCCCGATTTTGAATGGACAGATTTAAAACTCTTTCAACGGGAAGCTGAAACTCTTAAACATCTAGATTGTCGCTCGATTCCTGAATATATCGACTATTTTGAAGTTCGCACCGATACCTATCAAGGTTTTGCCCTTGTTCAGAGTTATATCGAAGCTAAATCTCTTAAGGAACAGATAGAAACTGGTCGCAAATTTAGTGAAGCAGAGCTACAAGAATTAGCTAAATCTATCCTAGGTATTTTAATTTATCTCCATGGACTTAATCCGCCAATTATCCACCGGGATTTGAAACCCAGTAATATTTTACTAAAAGATCGATCTGGCCATAGTATCGGTAATGTTTATTTAATTGATTTTGGTTCTGTCCAGACTGTTGCTCAACAGGAACAGGCCACTTTAACTATCGTCGGAACCTACGGTTATATGCCCCCAGAACAATTCGGGGGTCGCACCGTTGCTGCTTCTGATTTATACAGTTTAGGGGCTACTTTAATCTATCTAGCTACAGGCATTCATCCCGCCGATTTACCCCAAAAAGATGGCAAAATTCAATTAAATAATTTAGCCAATTTAAGCCCTGCTTTTGTTCGTTGGTTAGGGCAGTTAATCGAACCTAGTATCGAGAAAAGGTTTGTTTCGGCCCAGGCAGCAAATCAAGCTTTAAATACTCTCCACGAAATGCAATTAACTTCCTCAACCCTTGAAAAGCCAGCAGGTAGTCGGGTACAATTGCAAAAAAACGAGGAGAAAATTAAAATATCTTTACCTCCCGAAGGTTTCACCCCTAAATTAATTTTTCTTGGAGCTTTTGCCATCGCTTGGAATGCTTTTTTATTAGTATGGACAGGAGGAGCCGTTTCTGTTCCTCTGTGGATAAGTTGGTTTTTTCTGCTCTTTTCCTTGCCCTTTTGGTTTGTGGGTTTAGGAATGCTTTACCAGATTATTTATTGTCTCAAAGGGGAGGAAATTATCACTATTGATAGTCAAGAAATTGTTACCATTCAGCGAATTTTTGGTTTGACACTTCCGGGCAAAAAGAAAATGGCACGGGAACATATTAATAAACTGGTGAAAGCTGATAGTTATCATACCAAAGATGGTGATGGCGATCGAGTTTATGTGCCGATGGCTTTAACTATTTGGGCGGGGACTAAAGAATATACTATTAGCAGTAAGACAAAAGAATATCTGAGTAAACCCGAAATTGAATGGTTAGCAGCGGAATTAAGTCAATGGATAGGAATACCAATTACTAATAAGTAGCAGGTTACAATCAGCTTTTTTCTCCCTTCTCCCCTTCTCCCCACTTCCCACCTCCCACCCCCTGATATGGACGAACTGTCTGTGATCAGTGTAAAATTTTATGAAGAGTCTGGGCTTTTTTGCCCCAGAGCCAGTGACTAAGATCAAAAGTGTGTCATCCCATCGATAATTAAGTTTATGAGCGCCACTATTACCGTAGAAAAACGCAAATTAGAAAAACCCCCTTTAGAACTGCATTATCTCGGCGATCGAGTCCTGCGTCAACCGGCCAAGCGGATTGCTAAAGTCGATGACAGCATTCGTCAATTAGCCAGAGAAATGCTGCAAACCATGTATAGTGCCAATGGTATCGGGTTAGCGGCTCCGCAAGTGGCAGTCAATAAACAATTAATCGTCATTGATTGTGAACCCGATAAACCCGAAAATCCGCCACTAATTCTGATTAATCCCCAAATTATCGGTTATAGTCGGGAATTATGCAAAGCGGAAGAGGGTTGTTTGAGTATTCCTGATGTGTTTTTAGATGTCATCCGCCCCCAAGCGATCGAAGTGAGTTATAAAGATGAACAGGGGAAACCGCGAAAACTGCAAGCTAACGGTTTACTAGCGCGGGTAATTCAACACGAAATGGATCATCTTAGTGGTGTCATGTTCGTGGATAGAGTAGATAACGATTTGGCACTCAATGAAGAATTAAAAAAACACGGTTTTTCCGTGCAAGCGGTGAAACCCGTCGAGAAAGTGACAAAATAAAGGCATTAGTTAATTTAGGTGAGGAGTGAAGATGACCCCAAAAAGCGGCGTTTTATTGTTATTATCCTGTATTGCAGCGATCGCTGGTGTGGGTTGTGTCTTTGAAATTAGCTCAGGAGAACCAGATTTAGGCAATACTACCACTGGACTAATTCTAGCAGCAAGTGTACCACTAACAGCCCTATTTTTTTGGGCGGCGGTTAAAGACACAAGAGCCAATTACAAGTAGAATAACTTCACCTCGGTTATTGTAAAATTGGCATAATTTTCATGAGCAGAAGAGAGAATTTATTTCTCTCTTTTGTTTGTTTTAACTACAGGACAAATAGCCAGAAAAAGTTACTACTTTTGAGGATTTTATCAGCTTTTATGACAATCAATTATATGCCGACCGGTGAAAATCTGATTAGGTAAAGATTTCCCTAGGCTGCATCTCACATTTCCATAAATACCGACAATCAGCAATTATTAGTGACTCTTAACATTTTTAGTCGATTTCTCGGAATAAATATCTGAAAATTTTTAAAAACGTCGTGCTTTGCTTACCTCATAAGCGATTAAAGGTAGCAAAAAAAGAATTAGATTCGGAGAATGAATCAGTCCTAGGGGCAAGGGGGGGTGGGGGAAATTCAGCTAATCTAAGGATAGGCGGTTAAGATGCGTCTTAGCTTAATTAATGTGGGATTTACCCCTGTTAATCAGCTTCACAATACCCTGTTTAAATGCGTCTTAGCTTATGCTGAAAAACAGAACAAACTTCAGCCACTTTCCCCTATGTTTAGTTTAGACGCTCTCTTCTGCCATGTCGATGATTTTTGCCAACAATTTGTCCCCCAGTGGCAAAAAACCTTCCTTGGTCACGGCTTAACTCACCGTCAACGAGCCAAAAGCTTGTGCTTATCAGAAATTATGACAATTTTAATTGCTTTTCATGCCAATCAATATCGCAACTTCAAATCTTATTACTTAGAGCAAGTAACCCAGCAATGGGGTCAAGCTTTTCCTGAGTTACCCAGTTATCAAAGGTTTATTGAGTGGATTCCTTCGACGCTGTTGCCTTTTTGTGTTTACCTAAAACACTGCTGTGGACAGTGTACCGGTATTAGTTTTGTTGATTCCACGGCGCTCAAAGTTTGCCATAATCGGCGGATTTCGCAGCATAAAGTGTTTAAAAATCTCGCCCAAAGGGGGAAGACTTCTGTGGATTGGTTTTTCGGATTTAAGCTTCATTTAGTTGTCAATGAAAGAGGGTAATTACTGAACGTCATTTTGACGACCGGCAACGTAGATGATCGAAAACCGATTCCCGAACTACTTGCAAATATTTTTGGCAAAGTTTTTGCTGATCGGGGTTATATTTCAGCTAAGTTAGCAACTCAATTTTTAGAAGATTTTGGCATTCATTTTTTCGCCAAACCCCGTCGTAACATGAAGAATCAACTGATGCGTTTACAGGATAAGCTTCTGTCTCGAAAACGCTGTATTATTGAGACGATTATTGACCAATTGAAGAATATTTCTCAAATCGAACATTCTCGTCACCGAAGCCCAGTCAATTTTTGTGTAAACGTCTTGTGTGCCTTAATTGCTTACTGTCACCAACCCAAGAAGCCTTCCCTACAGATGGACTGGGTTTTACCTCAATCTGCTTAACCCGAACTCAGCTATCTTTCTCTAAAAAAATGGAGAATCACGTTGGGGAGCCCTTTGGTATTTTATCCATGACTACAATGCACAGCAAAGCAAAGGATTAAGCCGCCATCACTACTACCGAATCACCACCTTTATGGGTAGGGGCGAAGCATTCGGATAAAAAATCTAGGGTTTTAGCGATAGGTGATGCCCAAATAGATAGTCAACAGTTTAGTTGAAACCCGATTAAATTTTCGATCGCTTTGAGCAAATCTTGATTAGTCCAATTCTGGCACAGATAAGCGGCGATCGCACATCCCCCCGCACCGACTCCTTCCTTGACGAAACCTTGTTCATAAGCTTGCAAAACCGGGTATTTAGAGGCGGAAAAGTTTAATTGTGTGGCTAATAGGGGTATTTTTCCGATCAGGCGGGCTAATCCCACCGTATCCCCCGTTTTATCTTCCGCTACCCAGCGAGTTGTGCCGACGATGATATTTTCCCAGTTAACTGGATAGGCATATTTAGCCACTAGAGCTTGAATTAGGGCAGAAACGGCTAACATTTGGGTTCCTCCGGCGAGGAGTACCCCACCCTGCCCACTAGCGGCGATCGCCATACCAGCGACGAAAATCTGCTGAGGATCGCCTAGGGCGGCGATTACCTCAAAAGGATCAAAAATTTCTTTTCGAGCTAATCCCTGCTCAACTATTGCCTGTTTCTGAGCATGATTGCACTGGGGATGGCTGCTGTTAACTTTGCCGTTGGCTCGATAACCCAATCCGGTTAGGATGGCGAGGGCGGTGGTGGTGCCACCCACCACACATTCGCCGATAATTAGATAACTAGACTCGCGGGCTAATTTTTCTCCCCAGGTTAGTCCTTGGGCGAACAGGTGTTTTACTATGGTCAGGTCTAGGGCGCGGCCGGTGGAGAGACAACGGGCCGGTTGTCCCCCCAGTTCGATATAATCGACGGCCGGGGGCAAGGGTAAACCGGCGTTAAAAACCCGGACGGGAATGGCTAATTTTTCCACCACGGCGCGGGTAATATAGGCGGGGGAGGCTCCCACCGTTAGGGGGGGTAAGGGATAATGAGGATGGGGTGAAACTCCTTTAACGATAAATTCGGCATCGGCGATCGCTGTGTATTTTCTATCTTCTGGGGTGGCGCCGGCGGTGGAGATTCCGGGGATTAATCCCGTCTCGGTAAAACCTAAAACTAGGGCAAATATCGGAGAAGATTTTTGATGGCGCTCTAACCAATTTTGCCCCTGTTCGATTTCCGTGTAAATTTTAATCATCTGTTGATTTAACTAGGGTTAGCTGAATAAATCTAAAAACTTTGTTGGATAATGTCTTTAGGCTTTTTTGATATCAAAAAGTGCCGGTCCTATGATCGGGGAGAAAATTCAGGCACTTTTTCCCTGAAAATGGATAAAGACCCACTTCCCACTTCCCACTTCATAATTGATAATTCATAATTCATAATTTATAATTCAGCCAACCCTAATTATGTCTTCCCTGTCTTCTGCAATTATCGATACTTGGCGACGTTTTTACCGAGATCCCCTGGCAGTAATAGGAGCGATCGCATTAATGATAATTATTTTTGCTGTCCTATTCGGTCCGTTTTTTTATCGGGTTCCTATAGATGCGATCGATTTTAGTCAAGCTACGGCTCCCCCTAGTTTAAAACATCTTTTCGGGACTAATGATCTGGGCCAGGATCAATTGGCGAGGATTTTGGTGGGGGGTCGAATTTCCCTAGCGGTGGGCATTGCTGCTATGATGGTGGCGATGATTTTGGGGACGGCGATCGGGGCTATTTCCGGGTTTTACGGGGGGGCGATCGATGGCTTATTGATGCGATTAACGGATTTATTTCTATCTTTGCCCCAATTACCCCTACTTTTGCTGATTGTCTATCTATTTCGCGATAGTATCAAGAAAATCGCCGGACCGGAAACAGGCATTTTTATCCTCGTGGTTTTAGTAATCGGGGGTTTAAATTGGATGTCGGTGGCCCGATTGGTGCGAGGAAATTTCTTAAAATTACGGGAGATGGAATTTATCTCGGCCGCAAAAGCTTTGGGGGCCACTCCTGTCCGTTTAATCTGGGTGCATTTATTACCTAACGTTTTGGGAATGATAATCGTAGCAGCCACTTTAGCGGTGGGTAATGCGATTATTACCGAGTCAACCCTGAGTTTTTTGGGTTTGGGTTTCCCCCCCGATGTGCCGACTTGGGGACAAATGTTATTTAAAGCTAAAGATTACTTGACAACTGCCCCCCACTTGGTCATTTTTCCGGCTCTGGCTATCGTGATCACAGTGTTAAGTATTAATTTTATCGGTGATGGTTTACGCGATGTCTTTGATCCTAATGTTTGAGGAATTGTGGAAGTGGATAATTGCCGAAAATTACCCAGAACCCCTATGATGATCAGTAACGATGGTGAGGAAATAAATACTGTGAGTAGCGTAACTGTCATTAGCGATCAGAAGTTTGACCAAGAGGTTTTTGAGGTCGAAAAACCCGTTTTAGTCTATTTTTGGGCGAGTTGGTGCGGTCCGTGCCGTCTGGTATCCCCCTCGATCGATTGGGTGGCGAAAACCTACGACGAACGGCTAAAAGTAGTTAAACTAGAAATAGACCCTAACCCCGACTCGGTGGCTAAATGTAAGGTGGAAGGTGTTCCCGCTTTACGCATCTTTAAAGATAACCAAATTATTGCCAGTCATGAAGGGGCGATCGGTAAACAACAATTACAATCTTTTATCGATACCTATATCAGCTAATTAGGTATCCGTGGTTATGAGTAACTTAACCCTAGCAAACCGCTTACAGGCACTACAATCCAACGTTTTTGCCGATATGGATCGGGCAAAAGCTGCCAGTAGAGAAGCGGGTAATACCATTATCGATCTTTCGCTCGGTTCCTCCGATCTTGGTGCTGCTCCCCATGTTATCGATGCTATTGAGCGATCTCTCCACGATACTCAGACGCACGGCTATTTACTCCATAATGGGACCAGAGACTTCCGAATAACTGCCGCTAACTGGTATAGCGATCGCTTTGGTGTCCCCATCGATCCAGAAACGGAGGTTTTACCCCTAATCGGTTCTCAGGAAGGCACGGCCCATCTACCTTTGGCCCTTCTCAACCCCGGAGATTTTGCCCTGCTGCTTGATCCGGGTTATCCCTCCCATTTGGGCGGTGTTGCCCTTGCGGGCGGTCAAATCTACGGGATGCCAATTTCGTCAAAAAATGACTTTCTGCCGGTTTTAGAGGACATTCCTGCGGCAGTGCTGGCACAATCGAAGCTGATGGTCTTGAGTTATCCCCATAATCCCACCACAGCGATCGCACCTTTGGCATTTTTTCAAAAAGCGGTTGATTTTTGCCGTCAGCATAATTTAGTCCTAATCCACGATTTTCCCTATCTAGACATCTTTTTTGCGGCAACATCGCCCCCCCCGTCAATTTTACAGGCCGATCGAGCTAAAACTAATTCGATCGAGTTTTTTACCTTTTCCAAGTCCTATAATATGGGGGGTTTTCGCGTCGGTTTTGCTATTGGCAACCCGCAGTTAATTATGGCTTTGCGACAGATTAAAGCTATGGTTGATTTTAATCAATATTTGGGCATTCTCAACGGTGCGATCGCGGCTTTAACTGGTAATCAAGATTCGGTCAAAGAAACCGTCGCTATCTTCCAAAAACGCCGGGATGTGTTTATTAATGCCCTAAATCGCATCGGTTGGCCGGTTGCCACTCCGGCTGCTACTATGTACGTTTGGGCGAAAATTCCCCCCAGTTGGCCGGGTAATTCCGTCGATTTTTGTCGGCAATTGGTGGCCCAAACTGGTGTCGCTGTTTCCCCCGGTTCCGGTTTTGGTAAGGGTGGTGAGGGGTATGTGCGTTTTGCCTTAGTTCACGATCCCGATATTCTAGAGGCTGCCGTGGAGAAAATTGCGGCTTTTTTGGCATAAAACCGATATTCTAAGCAGTGGTTATGCTGCAATCGATAACTTTCGCCTTGTTGCTGCTGATATTCTGGGTGATATTGTTAATGTGTCCACTCCCGAACTTTCTAGTATTATCGGATTAGGCATACTAGGTGGTGGTTTAGTGGTGCGTGGCCTCGCTAAACGTCGTTAATCGCGCTTGGGGTGGGGAGATGAGCCGAAATTTCCCTAATTCCCCACCCTTTGCAGTTAAAAGCTTTAATTGTGCTGCTGTCTTTGTAATTCCTCGATAGTTGCCGGGGATAAATCAGTAAATCGGGCGATTTCTGGGATAGGAAAACCAGCAGATAGCATTTTTAGGGCAATTTGTCGAGCTTTCTCTTCTTTACCCGCTTGCAATCCTTCTTGTCGTCCTTCTTGTCGTCCTTTTTGTAGTCCTTTTTCCTCGCCTTCCTCTAAAATATCTTGATAGATGACCGATTCTCTCATAATGTCACTCCGAAGGATTTTTTTAATCGTCTCTCGATTTAATACTAACCCGGCGAGAATACTGGTGGCGGCAGCGAGATTGCTTTGCACCTGTTTTTGGGAGATAGTTTCTGAAGAACGGGACACCTGACTTAACACTTGTTCGGGGTCATCGGTATTGCTGAGGACGGCAAAGGGTAATAAACCGGGATGATGGAAAAATTGTGGTGTCTTTTCTTCCCAAAGACGGATGACTTGGAAGGAATGA
>SFBL01000137.1 GCA_007095785.1 Microcystis aeruginosa Ma_SC_T_19800800_S464 | reverse complement strand
CGATTTTTGCTTAACAATTGAGATGGCAAATTCTCCTCAAATATGCCTGAATCGCACTCTGGGTAAGCAACTCATATAAAGTTCATTTTGTCAAGGATTGTTAAGATGCGCTTACCCTGAGCTATTTCCTCGTTAATTTTCATGAACAACAATGAGACTAAGGCTAATTATAAATTATACAGAGGTAGCAGCGGCTAAGTCTGGGTACTGGCAGTGCGGGACGGTGCTATGGCGATTTGAATACCCTATTCAGAAATCTTTGTCAAGTACAATTTATACCAAATTAGATGAGCTTACCCTGCTTATATTACAGCAACTCAAGTCGGTGAACTCCGGTCAAAAATAGCTGCTTTAGGACTAATGATTCCTATCACTCTATTCTTAGATAATGCCCGCTATCAAAAAGGTAAAATTGTTGAAGAATTAGCTCTTTTCTTGTCAATAGATCTACTCTATCTGCCGTCTTATTCGCCTAATCTAAATTTAATTGAAAGGCTGTGGAAATTGGTCAAAAAGAAATGTTTATATGGTAAATATTATGAAAACTTTTCTGACTTTTTTCAGCTATTTATGAATGTCTGAATGATGCCCATCTGAAACATAAAAAAGAACTGGATTCCTTGCTGAATCTAGGATTTCAGAAGTTTAATAAATCTCAGATTATGAACGTCTAAAGTATATTACCCGGCGTTGCTGATTTACTAAAAGGTTTGTCGATTCACCTTCATCGTTGGAATTCTTTCCCTCCCACCCCCGTTGATGCTTTTTACTACTCCCCTTCCTCTTAGTTGTAAAATACCTACACCTGTCAGGGGGCAAGGGTGAGGGACACGAATAAAGAAAAATGGTATTAGTTGGCGGCAAGCTGCCGCCAACTCACTCCTCTAGATAAGTATTTTGACTCACGCCCCTTCCTCTTTTGAGGCGTTGTGACACTTAGGGTGCGGAATGTGGGATTTAGTATTACCCCACCCACTTTGACAGAAGAGAGGTATGATCGGTTAAGCGTCAAAACATCTAAGCTTTTCCTTGATCTTGGCAATGTAAACTTTGATTAAGAGAAAAACTTCTAGCTCCGATCCGATGTTATATTAATAATTGAAGCTAAGAAAAAAAGCTTCCCTGACAGATCAACTGGCAAGGTTATAAGGTCAAGTTCACAAAGGAGTAAACCCTGTTAAAGTTACATTCTGTCTCGATGACGACGATAACAGCGATCGACCTGAACGCTCATATTTCCTAGAGTAGAGAACAAGGGAGTTAGGCAATTGCAACTAAGGTTCAATGCTTCTCCAACCAGTCTCAAGTTATGAGGGGAAATACCTGAGAATCGGTAAACTGGTCGCTGTTGTTGTTTGTCAACACAAGTAATTGATAATTGCAGTCGCTCTCCTTTGATGAGATAATAGGAAGTCTTCTGTTCAAAAGGATATCGGTAGGATGCGACTCTCTCAACAGCTTTTTGTCACTCTCCGGGAAGACCCAGCCGAAGCGGAAATCCCTAGTCATAAATGCTTAGTGCGTGCCGGTTACATTCGTCGCATTGGCAGCGGTATTTACGCCTATTTACCCCTGATGTGGCGGGTTTTACAGAAAGTCTCCCAGATAGTCCGGGAAGAAATGAACAAAGCCGGCGCCCAAGAGTGTTTACTTCCCCAACTGCAACCAGCGGAACTCTGGCAAGAATCAGGCCGTTGGGACACCTACACGAAAGCAGAAGGGATTATGTTTGCCCTGACGGACCGGCAAAACCGGGAGTTAGGATTAGGACCGACTCACGAAGAAGTAATTACTGCCGTCGCTCGTGATTTAATTCGTTCCTATCGACAATTACCAGTTAATTTATATCAGATTCAAACTAAATTTCGCGATGAAATTCGCCCTCGTTTTGGTTTAATGCGAGGACGGGAATTTATTATGAAAGATGCCTATTCTTTCAATCTCGACGAGGAATGTTTAAAGAAAACCTATCAAGCGATGGATATAGCTTACCGCAATATTTTCCGCCGTTGTGGGTTAGCTTTTCGGGCAGTAGAAGCCGATTCTGGAGCGATTGGCGGTTCCGCATCCCAAGAATTTATGGTCTTAGCTGATGCCGGAGAAGATGAGGTTTTATTTACCGCCGATGAAAAGTATGCGGCTAATGTGGAAAAAGCCGTTTCTTTGCCAGCAGATAAAGTGGCTTCTCCCTTTAAAAAGTTGGCTAAAAAAGAGACTCCTAACACCAACACTATCGAAAGTTTAGCTAAATTTCTCGATTGTTCTGCCACCGCTATCGTCAAAAATGTTCTCTACGAAGTGGTTTATGATAGCGGCATAACTGTTTTAGTTTTGGTGAGTATTCGCGGCGATCAAGAGGTTAACGAAGTTAAACTACAAAATGAATTAGTTAGACAGGCGGGCCGTTACAATGCTAAAACAATTTTGGCTTTAAAAATACCCGATGCTGCCGCTCAACAGAAATGGGCAACTAAACCTTTACCTTTAGGTTATATTGCTCCCGACTTAGAAGATAATTTGCTCAAAAAATCCAGCGATATCGCTCCTCAATTTTTACGCATAGCAGACAACACGGTGACAGACTTAGAAAACTTTATCACCGGTGCTAATGAAACCGGGTTTCATTTAGTGGGGGCGAATTGGGGTAAAGATTTTATCTTACCGGAATTAATCGTCGATCTACGCAAAGCTCAGGTAGGCGATCGAGCTATTCACGATCCTAATCAAACCTTGCAAAGTGCTAGAGGAATTGAAGTCGGTCATATCTTCCAATTGGGCTATAAATATTCTCAAGCCATGAATGCTTTTTATACTAATGAAGCGGGAGAATCTACCCCCATTTGTATGGGTTGTTATGGCATAGGAGTATCGCGTTTAGCACAGGCAGCCGTAGAACAATCCTACGATAAAGATGGCATTATTTGGCCCGTAGCTATTGCCCCCTATCAAGCGATTGTGGTTATTCCTAATTTAGCCGATGCCGAGCAGGTAAAAACCGCCGAAAGTTTATACAATGAGTTAAATCAAGCCGGCATTGAAACCCTTTTAGATGACCGGGATGAACGGGCAGGAGTTAAGTTCAAAGATGCGGATTTAATTGGGATTCCCTATCGCATTGTCACGGGTAAATCTCTCAAATCGGGTAAGGTGGAATTAGTCGAAAGAGCCAGTAAAAAAGCGTCAGAAGTAGCAATTAATGAGGTGGTTTCCTATTTAAAAACTGCTATTTCAAAGGTAAATGCTTCTGATTAAGTGATTAAATATACAGATAATTTTGCTTGTTTATAAGGAGGCACTCGGCACATCCCCCCCCGCTTCGCTCTCGGGTAGGGACTTCCCGTGCCATATTTTGTTAACGCTTCATCGCTCGCGCCATATCCCGTTGATCTTGACGACGTTTCAAATCTTCGCGTTTATCGTGTAATTTCTTGCCTCTACCGAGGCCAATGCTGATTTTTACCCAACTACCTTTAAAATACATCTTCAAAGGCACAAGAGTTAAGCCTTTCTGTTCCACTTGACCGATGAGTTTGCTGATTTCCTTTTTGTGCATCAACAATTTTCTCGTCCGGCGCGGATCGTGATTAAAATATTCGCTACTCTGTTCGTAGGGGGAAATATGAACATTAATTAACACCGCTTCACCATTGCGGACTAAAACGTAACCATCCCGCAGGTTCACCTTACCGGCGCGCACAGATTTAACCTCAGTCCCCAGTAACTGCACCCCCGCTTCAAAAGTCTCTAAAATCTCGTAGAGATGGCGTGCTTGCCGGTTATCAGTGATAATTTTGATTTTGTCGTCTTGATTAGCCATATAGTCAAGTGAAAAGTGAAAAGTAAAAAAGCGATTGGTAGAGGCAGTATCGGCTAATTATCTCGATTTTCCCATTTCCATATCTTTATATCTTACTCGCTCTTTTGCTCTCTCTGGACTGACTGCTTGCGGCTCTTTGGTGATCACCGGCCTTGTCAGGGGGAACCAGAAGGGGGAAAATGAGAGCAGTGTTAAATTTTTATGAAGTTTGGTTCTGTGGACAAAATTCGTACTGTTTCCGATAGTAAGCGTGATTTTTATACTCGCCACACCCGCCCCATCAATTCGGTGTATCGGCGCGTGGTTGAGGAATTATTAGTCGAGATGCACCTGCTCTCCGTTAATGTAGATTTCCATTATGATCCAATTTATGCCCTTGGTGTGGTTACTTCTTTCGAGAAGTTCATGGAAGGCTATCGTCCGGGGGAGGATAAACCGAATATTTTTAATGCTTTGTGCCAAGCGGTTAACGGTAATCCCGAAGTCTATCGTCGTGATGCCGAAAATCTGATCGCTATTGCCAAAGAAACTAATATTGATTCCTTGCTTTCCCAACTGCAAAACCCTGCTCTCGGTGGTAACAATCAGTTGTCTGATAGTTTAGTTTCGGTGATCAACGCGCCTAAGTTTAAGTATAGTCGCCTGTTTGCCATCGGTCTTTATACTATTTTAGCCGAAGCACAACCGGACATGATCAAGGAAAAAGAAAAACGCGAACCAATTTTGCAAAAGTTCTCAGAAATTCTGCATCTCTCCAGCGAGAAACTGCAAAAAGACCTCGATGTTTATCGCGGTAATCTTGATAAAATGGATCAGCTGCTCAAGGTTATCGAAGATGCCCTAGAAGCAGAAAAGAAAAAACGTCAACAAAAAGAACAGGAAAAACAAACCACCCTGCAATAAAGGCTCTCAACCGGAAATTACCGCGTGCAGACAAGGGAATAGGGAACAGAAAAAGGATTAAATCGGCTCTCTTTCTTTACTGTTCCTTCTGACCTCGTTCTACAATTAGGATCGGCAACCCTCAATATTTATTTCCCGTGACTAACTCCTCCATCACCGCACCCGTAACCGATATTTTGGCAAAAGCGCGGTCAGGGGCAAATTTATCGGCAAAAGAAGCGATTATCTTGCTAGAAACTACCGATAACCGTTTAATTGCCCAGATTCGGGAAACGGCCGACTTTTTGCGTCGTCAACAGGTGGGAGATACCGTCACCTACGTGATCAATCGCAACATTAATTTTAGTAACATTTGTGAGCAGCATTGCAGTTTTTGTGCATTCAGACGCGATGAAAATGAAGAGGGGGCCTTCTGGCTTAATTTAGAGGAAATTACCGCCAAAGCGACGGATGCTGTCCGTCGTGGGGCGACAGAAATTTGTATGCAGGGAGGATTAAACCCAAAAGCCAAGATTAAGGGCAATTCCTTAGACTATTACCTCGAAATTGTTAAAAATCTGAAACAAGCTTTTCCTAACCTCCATTTACACGCTTTTTCGCCCCAAGAAGTTCAATTTATCGCTAGGGAAGACGGTTTAAGTTACGAAAAAGTTATCGCTTCCCTGCAAGAAGCAGGAGTCAATTCTCTCCCGGGGACGGCTGCCGAGGTGTTAGTTGATGAGGTAAGACGGGTAATTTGTCCGGAAAAAATCGATGCCGCCACTTGGTTAGAAATAGTCGGTATTGCTCATCGTTTGGGGTTACATACCACCAGTACCATGCTCTGCGGTCATATTGAAACCCCTAGCCAACAGGTGCAGCACCTCGAAAAAATTAGAAAACAGCAAGAAATCGCCCTAGAAGATAATTATCCAGCTAAAATCACCGAATTTATTTTATTGCCTTTTGTGGGACAATCGGCCCCCAAACCCCTGAGAAATCGAGTCGGACGAGATCAACCAATTTTAGCCGATACATTAAAATTAACGGCAGTGGCGCGGATTTATTTGGGCAATAGCATTAAAAATCATCAACCCAGTTGGGTAAAATTGGGCTTACAGGGGGCGACAGAAGCTTTAGACTGGGGTTGCAACGATCTCGGTGGTACTCTCATGGAAGAACATATTACCACTATGGCCGGGGCCTTGGGCGGTACTTGTTTGACCGTCGAGGAATTAGAAACGGCGATTAAATCCCTCGATCGCCCCGCCCGTCAACGGGATACAATCTATTAGTTCTCATGACTCGACGCTGCAGAGCGGGGGAAAAATAGGGAGGAAGACGGAATACTGAAGACACGGGAAGTTTTTCACTGAGGGTTTGATGATCACTATAGCCTGTTCTCAGGCAGACAGATCATTTTTCTCGGTAAAAATCCTCGTGGAAAAAGAGGGAAGTGCTAGGGTGGGCTAAAATTGCGATCGAGAATCGGCTAAAGTTCAGATTGGCGAGCTTAGGTGTTAAGATGGTTTTCAATCAAACTCAACTTTTTTTAGTAATAAATAGCTCAACAATATTCTGTAAACTTATATATAGAAACCTCAAGAAATATATTAATTTGCCGTCTTTAGGGCAGTAAGTTCTGATAGACGATCTAAAGTAGTAAGTATAAATACCGCATCTGATTTTACCTAGTCACGCCAGCTATCTAACTCATCTATTTCACTTCCGAACAGAGTTAGAACTTCCTTTGTTACGTTCTGAGAGGCAAAAAAATGACTACTCAACTACAACAAAAAGCCGAACTTGAAATTGTCACCTTGAACCCTGTTTACGGAGTTAACTATAACAAGGGTTACATCGGTTTTACCTATGACGGAACACATCCAGTCGGTCAAGGAATTGCTTATTTTACTAAGTGGGATAAAATGAGCAATATTTCTGCTACTCACGCTCTCATCGTTACCGGTGAAAATACCTGTATTGAAGCGAATGCTGGCACGAATATGGTAGAAGAAAATCCTCTGCAACCCTATTTTAAACCTTCTAACTGCCAAATTTTCTTCCGCAAACCCAAAGATTTAACTGATGAGATTGCAGAGCGTATTGTTGAGATTCTCAAACCAGAAGTAGGTAAAAAATATGACTATAAACTAATCCTAGCTCATGCCTTTTCTGGAAGTTTACCCGGTCAGATACTCAATCTTTTATCACGGCAAAAAATCAAAAAATTACTGTCTGAAGCTCTTAATTGTCCTGATAAATGGATTTGTAGTGAGTTAGCAGCTTACGCTTTAGATGAGCAACCTGAATACCGAGATCGAGGAGTTCTGAGCGATCCTAATTCTACCATTAATCCTCAAAAATTATTTGAAGATGATGTGATTTTTCAGGCTTGGGAAAATCAGGTTGCAGCAAAGTTTAAAGATTTAATCACCGGGACAACAGTAATTGCTTAGATGTATTACCTGCATTATTGATGCTATCAGGAGAATACCAAATGACCACGACAACTATTGGTAGAGTTCCTCTCCACGAACCAGGAAAATTACTTGATCCCTATATCAAGGACAATGATGCTTTAATTGCTCCTGCGGAGGATTTTACTATCTCGATCAATACAATTTCACTGCAACTATACACTAAATACAAAAGTCATTATTTAGCAGGACAGTGGGATAATAACTATTTCGCTCTTGTCAGTCAGATAGGATTAGGAGATCAAGAAACCCCTATTTTAAAGGTTCACTATCTTAATCACATCTCTGGAATGACTTTGGATGTAACAGACATTTGGGCTGAAAATGTTGCTGTAATTGAAGACTTTCAAAAAGATGAAAAATCTCAGCGATTGTATTTATCGTTTAGTAGTTTTTGTCAAGGATTAGGACGTTCTACTTTAGAACAAGTTACCAATTCATTGAAGCAAGTTGTGGGAACTGTAGGGGCGGCTTTTCCTAGTTTAATACCTTATACAACACTGGGAAGTACAGCCTTACAGGGCATTAATAATATTCTAGCAACTGTTGTTGAAGCTAGATTTCAACGCCAAGTGAAAACATCAACTTTTGGTCTTTATCCTGCTAACTTTGAGCAAAGACCTGTGATTGGAGAAGCTCCCTTACAAACAGGAGCTTATGCCTTTTTCTTTGAACCCGTTGAGATAGAAACCTTGAAAATGGGATCGAATGGGATTGTGACTTCAACTAACAATAAACCCGTGAGTCCTTACATTGTAGTTAACATCAAAAAAGGGATTACTTTAGCCCCCAGCCAAATCGAGAAAAACTTAGCTACTGAAGTATTAGAAGCTTACCACAGAACTACTAACTATCCTCTAACCACTTCTAATACTGTGATTCCCTACTTCAATGCCTTAGAAGAATTGGGAAAAACTATTCGTTTAGCTAGTTCTACTAAGCGGTATTTTGAGTTAAAACAAAAAGGAGATCGCCTCACTGAAGCGGAAGCAAAACGTCTAGAGATTCTCTTGGCTTACTTAAAGGGAAATCTCAAGAATTTTGAGCAGTAATCAATTAATTTGCATTCCCTAACTTTTAGTATTTGGAAACTGTTTAATAATAGGAGGAAACGATTATGATGTTCTCATGGACTGATTATGTGCGTGCCGTTGCTACCACCGAACAAATTCCCACTCGGTATCGCAAATTACGGGTTGTTCAATTAGCACAAGCAATCGTTGAATCTGCACGAGGTACGAGTAAACTTTTTCAAGAAGCGGGAAACCCCGGTGGACTCAAATGGCGAGATAAAATTGACGACAATTACACCGAAAAAATCACCCATCAAATTTGGTTAGTTACCCCTAGCGAACCCAATGGTTGTTATTGGTGTCATTGGAAAAACGCAGAACAGGCCGCAATGGGATATTGGCGGTTTATCGGTCGTCCGAATTCCCCCTATCAGGGATGGGAAGCCTATGATAATGATCCCGAAGGCTATTTACAATATATTTGGGAAAAAGGCTATGCCACCGACCCAAACTATGTCAGTAAGGTCAAAAATGTTTTCCCTGAAGCTCAAAACTTACTAGATGAATATGGTGGAGAACAACCTCCTCCATCACGGATTTTCAAAGTTGCTATTATGCCAGGACATGGAGGGACAGATTCAGGGGCAGTCAACCATGCGCTAAATTTACGGGAAAAAGACTACAACTGGAAAGAAGCAGTTGAAATTAAAGCCCGTTTAGAAGCGGAAGGCAATTATCAAGTGATTATCTGTCGCTCAGAAAATGAATTAGCTTCCCTTTCAACCTTGCAACAACGAGCTAATGACAGTGGTGCAAATGTTTGTTTGTGTCTGCATCATAATGCTTGTAACCGACAGGCAAAAGGTTGGTGGTTATTTTATGTGAATCGGAGTCCAGAATTTGAGAAATTTATCAAAATCATCGATAAACACTTCCGAGGACTGCCTTTACAAGCACGGGGTTATGAATACGCTGGAACGCCCTTTGCTCATGACTGGTATAGTCGAGTCTGGAATTGTACCCATGCTTGTACCATGCCCACCATCTTGTTTGAAAGTTGCTTTATTGACAATGATGCGGATGCAACTTGGTTGAGGGATGGCGGTTATCAGCAAATTGTTGAGAAAATTTGTGCAGGGGTTAAGGAATATTTAGGGAGTCAACCACCCATCGTTAATCCATCTCAGCCCGAAAAATTCGTCTTTGTCTGTGATGCCAATCCGCCTTTAAATGTGCGGAAAGGTGCAGGAAGTAATTATGATCCTGTGGGGCGTTTAGATAACGGGACACGATTAACGGTTGTAGGTGAAGAGGGAAATTGGCTCAAAATCAGTAAACCGATTGAAGGTTATGTTCATCGTGACTTAACAAAATCCTCCTATTGCGTGTTTGTCAATGACCCGAATCCGCCTTTAAAAGTCCGTTCAGGGGCAGGAACAAACTTTTCGGTGGTTACAGAACTGACTAATGGCACACCTTTAAACGTCATCGGTACAGATGACAATTGGCTTCGCATTGATAAACCTGTCGAAGGATATGTTTTTGCTTCCTTAACTTCTTCTCTGTATCGTGTCTTTGTGGCTGATGCCAATCCTCCTTTAAACGTGCGCTCAGGACCTGGTACGACCTATGAAAAAGTAGGTCAATTAGACAACAATACTGCTTTAACCGTTGTAGATGTTGGTTTAGATAGTCAAGGTGCAAGATGGCTTCGTATTAGTTCACCTTGTTCTGGTTGGGTCTTAGAACGCTTAACCTCTGATCGCCTAATGGGTTCGGGAATCAATCCTCCTGCCTCAACTCTATCAGAAAGTGAGCAATACGATTATTGTGCCGGGATTATCACCCATAATGGCGGCACATTGCGTAAACGTAACTTAATCTCTTTCCGTAAAGAAACGAGTACCAAAGCCAATCAAGAGAAAGGTCTTTATGATGATGTAACTTTCATGATCTGGAAAGACAATTCAGGAAAGAAATGTGTCAAGCGGTACACCTCTAATACAGCAATTCTCATTTTGAAATAAATAGAGCATTAACCCCGATTTTGACATCGAAAATATAGTACAAAGTAACTATTTGCTCGGCAGAGGCGATCGCTAAAAAAACAATTGGTTGGACA
>SFBL01000136.1 GCA_007095785.1 Microcystis aeruginosa Ma_SC_T_19800800_S464 | reverse complement strand
AAACTTAAACTAATAAAACGGAGAGCCTATGGCTTTAGAAACTTTCGGAATTTTTGGGTTAGAAGTATGTTGTCTTGGCATCTTGTCTGTTAATTTAGCATAAAGGGTAACGAAGAGCCGGAATTATTACTGCTGAAGAATACGAAGAAAAACGCAGAAAATATTTAGATTCTCTTTGAAAAAATATGTCTAATCTATCTCCTCCCCCTCCCGAATCTTCTGAGTGGATCTGGCTGTCCTTAGTCCCAGTTTTTGGTGGGCTTGCCATTGCTAATGCTGGCAAAAAAACTAATAATCAAAGTTGGTTATCCGTCGGCATTGCCTTGACAATTATCTCCCTTATTTTCCTTACACAAGAGGCTTTTATCGTAATTTGGTTTGCCCAAATCGGACTGGGTTTATACATCCGTCAACAGCTTAATTCCCATCCAATAGCTTCGGCAAATAGAACCGATTCCAGACAGTCATTCTCTCCTCTCGAAAAAATTGATATTAACAGCTGTTCCACCAACGATCTGGTTTATAAATTAGGGTTGCCGATTGTCTATGCCAATGATATAGTTTCTGTCCGTAACGAAGGACATATTTTTACCCATTTAGAAGAATTACACTTCCTAGCTGGCCTACCAGAAAATTATCTCAAAAAATTAGAACCTTTGGTTATCTTTGCCTACGATATTCGCCAAGAAGTTGACGTTTCTTGGCGTTGTTTAAACTACCACTCCGTTGCGGAATTAGTCAATCTCGGTCTTGACTTTTCCCTGGCCGATAAAATTGTCACCGAAAGAGAAAAAAACGGTCTCTATCGTTCGGCGATCGAAGTAAGAAACCGTACAGGTATTCCCTTAAAATCCTATCAGCAATTGCTCTAATTAGCTTGATTCTAGTTCTTGCATATAGCACTTTTCACGTTACTGAGGTATCGACAAGTTTTGCCAACAAGGGGCTTAAGCCCCTTGCCCATACCTCATTCTGATGAAAACTGCTATAATTAATTTTTGATAGTTCAAAAATGAGAAAAATAGGCATAAAATTGCATAAAATCACTACATAGAGCATTTAATTGATTAATGCTCATTCCTAATTCTCCTGACTACTGACTACTGGCTCCTGACTCCTAACCCCACCAACAAACTTTTTCAGCAAACCCTAGTTATACCTTAAATTGCTTTTCTATCAAAGATACGATCCAACTTCTAGGTAAAAAACGGGGCAGATTGACGATAATTTTATTAGCCAATTTACCGGCTACCACGTTGGGGCGTTTGTTTGCCAAGGCAGTTAAAGCCTCTTGTACCACCACTTCCGCCGAATCTAACCGGCCGTTTTTGCCCATAAAGGCGCTGGGAAATCGGGCCACCTCAAAAAAATTAGATTCCGTCGGACCGGGGCAAAGAGCAAGGATTTTAACGCCTTTGTCTTTATTTTCTGCCCAGAGAGACTCGCTAAAACTGAGAACAAAAGCTTTTGTCGCTGCATAAACGGAAAGATAGGGCAGCGGTTGAAACCCGGCAATGGAAGCAACATTGATAATTGCCCCCCCAGCACCAGCAAGCATAGGACGGAGAAAATAGTGGCTTAATTCCACCAATACCAGATTATTTAACTGGATCATTTCTAGCTGTCGGGCTAAGTCCTGCTCGCTAAAAGCACCATAATCACCAAAACCGGCATTATTTACCAGTAAATCAACGTTGATTCCTTTTTGGTTCACCGTATCATATACCAGCTTTCCTGCCCCGGCAACGGTCAGATCTTGAACGATAACTGTCACTTTTACCCCGTATTGTTCCTCTAATTCCGCCGCTAATTGTTCTAGTTTATCCCTAGATCTGGCGACTAAAATTAGCTCCATTTGCCGTTGAGCAAGTTGACGAGCAAAGACGACACCGATACCGGTAGAAGCACCAGTAATGAGGGCTGTTTTCATAGAAGATTAACTAAAAATAGCTCTTTTGCTGGAATCTTACCACAATTACCCTTTCATTTACATTTCTTAACTTGGCGGGGAAGGCATTTTTTCAACTCAGAATATATGTTAGGCTAGAAATAGAACAAAGGTCGAGGAAGGTGCAGAAATGACAGTTATAAGCTTCACTGATCAAGATATTGCCAAATATACCGCCGCTGATATTGCTTCTTTAGCCGAACGACTAGAAAAAGATGAGTATAGCAACCCCTTCGAGGCTTTGCGGGATTGGCATCTGTTGCGAGCGATCGCTTTTCAAAGGCAGGAATTAGCCGAACCTTATCTTTATCTGTTGGATATAGAAGCCTACGATGAGGCTTAAAGTTGCTTAGTTAAACAAAACTTAACAAAAATTACCCGGTGTGTGAGACTAGCACACCGATAATTTTTGTTTATGGTATTCTCCGTCCGAAAACAGCCCCTAGCTTTTTGCTCCTTATTTCCCTACTATCAATAACAAAGTATTTTTAGGCGATCGACTAAATTATGGGCAAACAATACAACGTTTATGGGATCGGTAACGCGCTCGTCGATATGGAATTTCAAGTCTCTCCTGAATTACTGCAAGAATTAGGCATCGATAAAGGAGTGATGACGCTGGTGGACGAAAATCGTCAAACCCAGTTGATGGAAAAATTGGCTTTTGATTGTAAACGCAGCGGTGGCGGATCGGCGGCGAATACCCTAGTAGCGATCGCTCAGTTGGGGGGTAGAGGTTTCTATTCCTGTAAAGTGGGTAATGACGAATTAGGTAAGTTTTATCTGCAAGATCTGCGCGCCTGTGGTTTGCATACCAATGAACACGGTGGCGAAAAAGAGGTGGGAATCACGGGAAAATGTCTAGTTTTCGTCACTCCCGATGCCGATCGCACCATGAATACTTTTCTCGGCATCACCGGGGAAATTTCCGAACGAGAATTAGTCCCCTCAGCGATCGCTAATGCCGATTATCTCTATCTCGAAGGTTATCTCGTCACCTCTCCCACTGCCAAAGCTGCCGCTATTAAAGGGCGAGAAATTGCTCAGGCTGCTGGAGTTAAAACCGCTTTATCCCTGTCGGATCCCAATATGGCGATCTTCTTCCGGGAGGGATTACTGGAAATGATTGGAACGGGGTTAGATTTCGTTTTCGCTAATGAGTCGGAAGCTTTGACTATTTCCGGTAGCGACGAAATTGAGTCAGCGATCGCTTATTTTAAAACCATTGCCAAAGGATTCGCTATCACCCGGGGTGCCAGTGGTTCTTTAATCTATGATGGCGAAAATCTGCTGGAAATTGACCCCCATCCCGTACAGGCGATCGATACCGTCGGCGCAGGGGATATGTATGCAGGTGCGTTTCTCTACGGTATTACCCACGGTATGGGTTACCAAGGGGCGGGAAATCTCGCTTCTCTAGCGGCTGCCCGGGTGGTTTCTACTTTTGGGGCGCGTTTACAAACCGAGGAAATTCAATCCCTGCGCGATTCGATCGTTTTGGGATAGGTTTTGTCAGTGATCAGCTTTCAGTCAGTAGTCAGGTTTTTTCTCCCTGCTCCCTGCTCATAGTCTTGGGGAGAAGGGAGCGGGTTTTTCAAGTGGGATTGGCAGTTAATCATACTATTAAAAACCGATTCAGTATAACGGTAAAGTTAGACCGTCTTCACCAATAACTTTCGGCTAAATCATAGCGCTTCAATTGTAACGCGCCCACCTTCCACTGCCTCAATCTGAAGTTTAAAGCCATACAAAAGACCCATCCCCACTAACGGCTCTGCATCAGAAGCTGCCACATCAATAATTTGCTCCTGACCATCCCAGATTACAGAAGCTTTGTATATTTCAAAAACGACTTCGCTCCCGTCCCCTAATGTGCCAATATCTCGATAGCACCAAGGCAAACCAATATCTGTGATGACAGCAAGCGGTAAAGACAAAAAGCTGGTGAATCCAGTATCAATGATAGCATCGAGTGCTATTTTCCGTGAGCCAATGGGACCAACTGCCACCTTGAGGATTGCTTCACAATTATTATTGACCACACCGAACATCATACGGGCTTTCTCTGGCTGCGACTGCCAAAACGGAAGACGGCTCTATGTCCAATCCGAATCACCCAAGGTTGAGCATCAGGGACACGCTCATAGAGATGGTCGGTAGCAGTAATCGTATCGTCGGCAAGCTCAAACGCTCCAGTTTCGATGTCGATCGCCACAATTCTCCCCTGATTTCCCTCCTCCACTTGAGAACGTACCTGAGATTCATAAATCTCATTACCACGTCGAGCGAATTCTTCTTTGCTGTAGCGGGGTTGTCTAACTGTCATTTGCTTGACCCTGGGGCAACTTTTGCCCTCTATTTTAACCTAAACATCGGTAATCTTCGCTAACATTCCCCAACCGGGCCCACCAGAGCGGCATCGCACTTTAACCCACAGCTTCAATCAATGGGCATGGTGCGTTCCCCAAAATCGATCGCTGGAGCAGTAGGAGCCACTTTAGGGAACGCACCTTACAGCGATTGCGATCGCACTGTTGAAGTTCTTGGGGAGACATATATATTGAAATTTCTTAACTATATCTACAAATGGCTTTTTGGGTTTTAATTTTTGCAGGGTTGAAGTCAAGCTAACGTTCCCAACCAGCGGCGGCAGATCACCTCGAACTCAGCACCAGTTGCTTTCGTCCGTCCGCTGCGTTGGGGTGTTAGGTGGCGTTGGATGCACGACCATTTTAGAGAAGGTACTCCCGCATTTCTCACAAAGAAAGAGAATGGAGTGTCTGAAAGCCCTACCCAGTATAGATTTGAACCCGATTTTAGCCCAGCTCCCCCAACGACAGTGTGTTGTGAGAATTTAACAAGAC
>SFBL01000135.1 GCA_007095785.1 Microcystis aeruginosa Ma_SC_T_19800800_S464 | reverse complement strand
CTTAATTGATTAGTTCGCTCTAGATAAAAGACAATTGACAAAAATCGCCAAATGCCTTTCTAAATAAGGGTTCCATCCGTTATAACCCTCGTCCATTGCATAACACAAACCTAAGAACCGCTAATCTTAGCTTGTCTTCCCAGTCACCATAAGTATTGTGAACCTTTTGCGGGGGGAGCATCTATATTCTTTGCTAAGGAAAGTGTAGCAGAGAATATTCTCAATGACAAAGATGAAGAATTAATCAACTGTTATCGACATATCAAAGACCATCTTGATAGTCTAATTGAATTATTAAAAGATCTAAACGCTACCAAAGAATTACACAATTATTATAAAAATGAATTTCAACCAGCCAATGACCTAGAAAGAGCCATGCGTTGGTATTATCTAAATAGAACTTCCTACTCAGGAATTATGAAACTTGAAAATTGTTATTGGGGTTATGGTGATAAGTATTCTATGCGTCCTGAAAACTGGCCTTCTCACCTAAAAACCACTTCGGAAAAACTGCAAAATGTCAGTTTATCTTGTTTAGATTTTGAAGATTTAATCAATCAATTACCCGATGATTACTTTTTATTTGTCGATCCTCCTTACTTTCAAGCAGATCAAAATAAATTCTATTCCTGCTTCTTCAGTCTAGAAGATCATGAAAGGTTATGTAAGACGTTGAAAAAACATCAACATCGATTTAAATTTCTTTTGACTTATGATAATTGCTCCGAAATTAGAGAAATGTATGATTGGTGTATTTCTTTACAAGATAATGAATGGAATTACACTATTAATCGAACTGATGATCAAAAAAATGGGTTGAAATTAGAACATGGTTATCAGAGTGAAAGACGCAAGGGCAAGGAGGTATTTATTGCCAATTATGATCTTGAGAAACCTGCAAGATTTACACCTCTACAATTAAGTTTATTCGATGGATATTAATTGCTAATTTTAATCAAGTAAATCCTCTATTTTTTTGATCGGGAGCCATGGCTGTAGAGGTTCAGCCGTATTAACATAAAAGAAAATTTTGGGATAATTAGGGATGAAATTACAGTTGTGATCCTGGCATTTCTGGCGAGAACACTTGATGTTATTGGTTTGATTTGCTGTTAAATCTTTACTCCTGGCAACGTACATTTTTAAAAGGGCTTCTTCTTGATTATTAATATTAATTTTGCTTAAAAATATTTGCTCTTTTGGTGTGGGCTTCCAAACAAATAGTCCCGTTTCTAAATTGGTCTGAAAAAAAGCATTGGCAAGAGATGTAATCACTAAATCAAAATCTGTTTCAATATATTGATCTTTGTGAATATTTAGGCTTGTTGAAGGTATTCCTATCAATTTAGACCTTTTGTGTTCGGTAATTCGATTTGTAATTTTCCTGCGCGGGAATTGGCGTTTTTTCAAAAAAGATCAAGTTGAACTTCAAAAAAAGGTTTTCTAATTATTAAAGGAGGATCACCGATTTCTCCAGAGAGTTTCAGCAAGTAGTCATCAAAAGTATCTAAAACATCCACTCTGGCTTTAATTGCAGTCGCCACATGAGTTGCATCTTTAGGTTTTAGTGCCTGATATTGCCACATCAATTCTCTGGCTAGTTCGCCAACTTTTCTGTCCACATCATAAATATAAATCCACTCATGTCGGAAAAAATCTCTGATTTTTTCCTCACTTTCTTTAGGTAATTTTGGCTGTCCTTTTTCTAATTTCACCACTTCAATAAAAGTAAGAGCAGAAGTCACGATTATTACCTGACCATTTTCGGCTGCTTTGAGAACAGAAATACAATCATTAATTTTATCCTTTTCATTTTTCAGGAAAGCTAAAAAAACACAAGAATCCCAGTAGTGTAGCTTTTTTGATGAACGAATCAATTACTTCCTCCCAAAATTCCGATCATTTCCTCAATGGTAGGTAAATCTTTTTCCTCAGGAAAAAGATCAATTGACTCAACTTTAATCCCGATTTTTTCACCATCTTCTCTAGAGGTAACTATCCCCGATACAGAGACTCTTTTTTCTAGATATTCTTTGATATTATCAAGTAAATTTGGTTCAAAGTAACATTTAACACTTTTATTAGTCAATAAATTGTAAACTCGAAAAATAGGTTGACGACTTACATCAATAGCTTTAAGCACACCTTCTACAGTACCAAAACTTTGATATTTTCCCCCGATAATTTCATCAACATTAGCAATCAAAGCTTGATTCAAGTCGATACACCTCGAATCAAAGCCCAATTGCACCATAAACTCATCTCTTTTTTTCAATATTGCTAATGATCGCGCACTTTCCAAAGCTCGATCAGAAAAATACTTAGGGCGAATCGGATGTTCTAAAATTGTTACTATTCCCCTTTCTACAGTCTTAATAACTTCAGAAATTTGACTAGGTGTAATCTGATCTTGAGGCATTCCTTCTAAAGTAAGATGAATACTGCCACTATGAACTTGAGAGATTCTCCAATTTATCAGGGGGCGATTTTTGTTAGCAAGGGTTTTATCTACTTCATGGAGTAGTATTGCTAATTGTTCTTGAGCCTTGATAAATTTATCAAAAGACAACAGTGAGCCTTCTATATCTAATGTGAGGCTCTTGATTGTTTCCTTCGATATAGGGCTTTCTCCTTTAGTCATGGCTCTAGGAATCGTGATAATTATCTCAAGTGTAAAGGTTTTGGCTAACTACTAAAGCTTCCTACTTTACATTTTTACATGAACTAAGCCTAAAGCCTAAACTAGGTTGACCTATAACCACAAAAAAACCCGCTTGCGCGGGCTTTTTCCACAAAACCAAAGTTTTAATTAACCTAACAACGCTTTTGCCTTCGCTACCACGTTATCCAAAGTAAAACCAAACTTCTCTAGAATCACACCCCCCGGAGCAGAAGCGCCGAAGGTATCAACCCCCAACACATCCCCCTCATCGGTGATGTAGCGATGCCAACCCATGGTTGAACCCGCTTCCACTGCGAGACGTTTTTTCACTGCTTTAGGAAGTACCGATTCTTTGTATTCTGCCGATTGTTCCTCGAATAGCTCCCAACAGGGCATAGAAACGACGCGAGCTTTAATTCCTGCTTCTTTCAACACCGCAGCCGCTTTATCGCAGAGATACAACTCGCCCCCCGTACCGATGAGAATCACATCGGGAGTACCTTCACAATCGGTGATAATATAAGCACCTTTAGCCACACCATCCAGGGAAGTTCCCGCTAAATTAGGCAGATTTTGACGGGAGAGAGCCAATAAAGTCGGGCGTTTCTTTTCGCTCACCGCCACCTTATAAGCGCCAGAAGTTTCCGTACCATCTCCCGGACGCATAACTAACAAGTTAGGAATAGCGCGCAGAGAAGCAACGTGTTCCACCGGTTGGTGAGTCGGTCCATCTTCCCCTAGGGCAATGGAATCGTGAGTCATTACCCAGATGACGCGGGTTTCTGACAATGCCGATAAACGGATAGAATTCCGCATATAGTCGGTGAAAATCAGGAAAGTCGCCCCGTAGGGAATCAATCCCGTGTTATGGAGAGCAATACCGTTACAAATCGCCCCCATCGCGTGTTCCCTTACGCCAAAATGGACGTTACGCTCCTGATAACTGCCTTTTTGGAAATTACCAAAATGCTCTAATTCCGTGTAGTTAGAGTGGGTTAAATCCGCCGAACCACCGATTAAACCGGGTAAAACCCCCGCGAGGGCATTTAAGCAGATTTCCGAGTGTTTACGACTAGCCAGCGCCTTATCTTCGGGTTTATAAACCGGTAAAGCTTTGTCCCAACCTTCCGGCAGTTGACCGGTGGTTAACTGTGCAAATAAAGCCGCTTCTGCGGGATATTTGGCTTGATATTCGCTAAATAACTTATTCCAGTCCGTTTCTGCCGTCGCTCCCTTGTCCACTGCTTGCCGGAAACGACTCAGGACATCATCGGGAACCACAAACGGCTCGTATTCCCAACCTAGTGCTTTCCGGGTTAACTCGATTTCTGTTGCTCCTAAAGCTGCCCCGTGAACATCGGCGGTATTAGACTTATTGGGGGAACCATAACCGATGGTAGTGGTGATTTTAATCATCGAGGGTTTATCGGTGACAGCCTTGGCCGCTGCAATCGCATTGGCAATGGCATCTAAATCGGTGTTACCATTCTCCACGTGCTGAACGTGCCAACCGTAGGCTTCAAAACGCTTGCTCACGTCTTCGGTAAAAGCGATATCGGTGGAACCATCGATCGAGATATGGTTATCATCATAGAGAGCGATTAACTTGCCTAAACCCCAGTGACCGGCTAAAGAACAAGCTTCCCCGGAAATTCCCTCCATATTGCAACCATCACCCAAAATCACATAGGTGTAATGGTCGATAATTTTGGCATCCGGTTTGTTGAAACGGGCCGCTAAATGGGCTTCTGCTAGGGCCAAACCGACCCCATTGGCAATCCCTTGACCCAGAGGACCGGTGGTCACTTCTACCCCTTCGGTGACGAAATTTTCGGGGTGGCCGGGGGTTTTCGATTTCCACTGCCGGAATTGTTTAATTTCCTCTAGGGGAACGCTATCGTATCCGGTCAGGTACATCAAAGCATACTGCAGCATACAACCGTGACCGGCGGAGAGAACAAAACGATCGCGATTGACCCATTGGGGGTTTTTCGGGTTAAAACGCAGGAATTGATCCCAGAGGACAAAAGCCATGGGAGCGGCTCCCATCGGCAGTCCGGGGTGTCCCGATTTAGCTTTTTCTACGGCATCCACCGCTAAAAAACGCACCGCGTTAATACAAAGTTCTTCGAGAGATTGGGAGGCGACAACCATAATGTTTTTTAGAATGAACTACAAAAATAAGACCCAGTTAAAGAGGGAGCCACTCAAAGATTACTCTTTCCGGGGCATCGACTCAAGCATATTTTCTAAAAGCTAAGGTGACGTTATGGCCACCAAATCCAAAGGAGTTGGAGAGGGCAGCGTTAACTATCTGCTGACGACTTTCGTAGGGGACGTAATCGAGATCACAATCGGGGTCAGGATTGTCGAGGTTGAGAGTCGGGGGAATCCGATCATTAGCGATCGCCATGACCGTGGCCACGGCTTCAATGCCGCCAGAACCGCCTAAAAGGTGGCCTGTCATCGATTTGGTGGAACTGACGGGGATTTGGTAGGCCGATTCTCCTAAAGCTTTTTTAATCGCCTTGGTTTCCGTGGGATCATTGGCCCCCGTACTGGTCCCGTGGGCGTTGATATAGCTAATTTCCGCCGGAGTTAAACCAGCATCTTTGATCGCCAATTCGATCGCTCTGGTGGCTCCACGACCATCGGGAACTGGTGCCGTCATGTGATAGGCATCGCAAGTCAGACCATAACCGATCATTTCGCCGTAAATCCGCGCCCCACGGGCCAAGGCCGTTTCTAATTCCTCTATAATCAAAATTCCTGCCCCTTCCCCCATGACAAAACCATCCCGGTCCCTGTCAAAGGGGCGACTGGCCCGGGTGGGGTCATCGTTGCGGGTAGATAGGGCCTTAGCGGAGGCAAAACCAGCCAATCCTAGAGGGGTAACGGCGGCTTCCGTCCCACCGCAGATCATCCCTTTGGCCAAACCCCTTTGTACTAGACGAAAAGCATCGCCGATGGCATTAGAACCGGCAGCACAAGCGGTCACGGTGCAGTTACTCGGTCCCTTTGCCCCCGTGTGGATGGCGGTTAAACCAGCGGCCATATTGGCAATCATCATCGGGATCATGAAGGGACTACACCGGCTCGGACCTTTTGTCAAGTAAATTTCCTGTTGGTCCTCAAGCACTTTTATGCCACCTACGCCTGTACCAATCAGTACACCTATATCATCAGCATTGAGAGCGTCGATAACTAATCGAGAATCTTGCAGTGCTTGCAAACTAGCGGCGACGGCAAATTGAGCGAAACGGTCCATGCGCTTTGCCTCTTTGCGATCCACATAGTCGTGGGGGTCAAAACCCCGCACTTCCCCAGCAATGCGACAAGCGTGACGGCAGGCATCAAAGTGGGTGATTAAACCAATGCCACTTTTGCCGTTGATTAAGCCTGTCCAATAGTCTGCTAGATTATTGCCGAGGGGAGTGATCGCACCCATCCCCGTGATGACAACCCTTTTTAATGGCACTTCTGTCATGTTTGTTCAAAAATAAGGGCAGATTTTGCCCCAGATATTTAATCCTAATTGTCAATTTTCCCGCAATAATTAGGCGGTTGCTCCTACTTTCTCGTTAATATACTCGACAGCTTTGCCCACAGTGTCAATTTGTTCGGCCGCTTCGTCGGGAATTTCAATATCAAATTCTTCCTCTAAACCCATCACTAACTCCACCACATCAAGGGAATCCGCTGCCAGGTCATTAGCAAAGCTTGCTTCGGGGGTAACTTTTTCCGGCTCTACGTCTAATTGTTCCACAACAACTTTTTGAACTCGATCGAAAATGCTTGCACTCATGGATGTCAATTTTTATCCGCTGGTTTACCGGACTCTAGCCTCTAGGGTCTGGGGAAATGGGGCGGTGTTACCATTTCCGACAATAAATTTCGGTTAGCTTTTTCACTGACCATTTTTCATCTTACTGGAAGTTGTTCCCCTCTTGATGAAGTTTTTTCGCGATCATCGGGGTAGTGGGGAAGTGGGGAAGTGGGGAAGTGGGGTAGTGGGGTAGTGGGGTAGTGGGGTAGTGGGGTAGTGGGGAAGTGGGGAAGTGGGGTAGTGGGGTAGTGGGGAAGTGGGGTAGTGGGGAAGTGGGGAAGTGGGGGAATTTCAACTAAAACCCCAACACCCTAACACCCCAACACCCCCCCGCAACGCGCACGCAGTGACCACCCTATCTCCTGCCTCCTGCCTCCTGAATAAAAAGCAAAAATATAACGGATAACTCCGAAATTCAGATAATAATCATGGCTAACCATTACCCCAATTCTAGAATTTCCGTTTTTTTTAGGTTTTCTTGACTACTATTCGGCGGTAGCCAATCCAGTTTCGGTGCTGCCGGTGCTGCGACGACGGGTGAGAGTATTAAAGAGCATAATTCCGATCGCTTTGATCAGATTACCTTCCAACTCTTGGAACATTTTCATGTTCATGCCAAAAGCGGCGTTAGCTTCGGCGACAATGCGATCAGCCATGGCTTGCTCCACGGGTAAATCGTCGAGGGTTTGACGATAGTGGTTTTTATAGGCTTTTTCGTCGGGAATATCTTTAAAATCATAGAAAGCCGTGCCACCAGTTTCCAGATTCATCGCTTTTTCGGCGATTTTTTTCAAGATTTGCCCCCCGGACAGATCGCCGAGATAACGGGTATAGGAATGAGCGACTAATAATTCGGGTTCTGTTGTGGCGATTTCCCGAATCCGGTTAACGTAGGCCTGACCTGCGGGAGATAAAGCGATCTCGTTGCGCCAATTGGGACCATAATAAAAATATAAATCCTGTTCCAGCGCATTTTTGCGATTGAGTTCAGGAAAACAGATTTTAGAAACCACGGCATGACTACGAAGTTTTTCCATCTCCTCCTCCATGGCCGAATAGACGAAGTAGAGGTTAGCCACCAGTTTGCGATAGGAAGTTTTTTCTACCACACCTTTGAGAAAACACTTGACAAAACCGACGTTTTCTGCCATGGTGTGGGATTTTTTCGTGCCTTCTCGCAGTTGAGTTGATAAATTAACGCTCATATTATGATCACCTGTTGGGATGAGTAGAATGGATCGGGTTGGTTACAGATGCTTACTAAAACCGCCTATTTTGGTAGATTAAACTGAATTGATCGGTAATTTTATTAAGAATTTTTACAGTGCCGCCGGGGGAGCTTAGGGGAGAAATTTAGCTCTAGAAGGACTTTCAGTCCGGTTAAAACCGGTATCGATCGAGATGGCGCAATTGTAAAGATTAGTGAAAAACGGCTCCCTAGTTGATCTTGGTGAGAGAGAGGGTGTAATCTAGCACAAATATCAATTCTCGACCAAGACTGTTCACACTTCTTAGAAATTCTTAACATTCAGGAGACTCATCGAAAATTTTGGGTGGGAAACCCCGCCGTTCTAGGTTGGCTTTACGTTAGAATTAAAAAGACCGTCTCGAAAACCAAGTGGGCGGACAGCACCTTGAAAACTCGGCTTAGGGGGTTCCGTTCAGAAAAGCTTGTCCGGGTAAAAAGTTGCGCGCAACAAGTACAAGAAGCGTTTAGTCAGAACCGTACCGTGGGACACACGGAATCGGGCTTCTGAAAGGTCGCGAAAGTCTGTGGACTTTGTGTAAGACAGTACATGGTTTTTTAACCGTGGTATGCAACGGTGGTTGAAGCAGAAACTTAAATCGTGAGGTTTAGGAATCGCCGCACTTTTAGGGCGGCGAGGATGTCAACGAAAATTTGGGTTAAAACCCCGTCCTTTTAGGACGGCTTTAAGCTACAATGGAAAAAGCGATAACCAAGCTAAAAACTGAACCTTGACAACAGATAGTAAGGGGTTTCGTTCAGAAAAGACTTCAAATTCGGCCTTGAACGAGTAAAACTTTCTAGGAAATAAGGTTG
>SFBL01000134.1 GCA_007095785.1 Microcystis aeruginosa Ma_SC_T_19800800_S464 | reverse complement strand
AAAAAATATAGAAGAGCTAATGCAAATTAGCCGCTATCGGTTGAAGGATTACATCAAAGGACAAAGAGCGATATCGCTTGCCCTATCTACCTTCTAGCTCGCTTGTCCCCCTCTCAGCCATCAATCAACCCTACCATCAATCAACCCTACCATCAATCAACCCTAGGGTTAGGGGGTATCTGACAATTTTTAACACCTAGCTTTTTACTTAGATTCGATATCCTCAACTTTTTTGGGAACCGTTGCAGTTAAAACCTCATTTCCTGTGGCAGTAACTAACACATCATCTTCGATACGGATACCGATACCTCTCCATTTTTCCGGCACTTCCGGCTGTCCCTCAGCCGGTTTAATATCGGGGGAGATATAAATACCCGGTTCCACGGTTAAAACATGACCAGGCTGCAAAGTTTGCCAAGTTTCTTCGTTAACTTTATAACCTCCCGCATCATGGACATCTAATCCTAACCAATGGCCAGTTCTGTGCATATAAAAAGGCTTATATTTTTCCTCTTTAATTATCTCATCAATGTCGCCAGCCAATAGCCCTAAATCCACTAATCCCTCCACAATTGTCCTCACGGCTGTGTCATGAAAAAGATTATAAGGATTACCAGTTTTTACCACTTCAATCGCCTTTAATTGAGCTTCCAGAACAATTTCATAGATAATTTTTTGTTCGGGGGTAAATTTACCATTAACGGGAAAAGTGCGGGTAATATCACCGTTATAGTAATTGTAGGCACAACCAGCATCAATTAACAAAAGCTCATTTTCTTGTACTTGGCGATCATTGTTGATATAGTGCAGGATACAGGCATTAGCACCACTAGCAACAATAGAAGGATAAGCCGGACCCATACCCCCTTCTAGGCGAAAAGTATGCTCAATTTCCGCTTGAATTTGATACTCGTAGTGACCAACTTTGGTAAATTCTCTGGCCCGATTATGTGCGAGGGACGAAATAGCGGTTGCTTGGCGAATATTGTCCAATTCGGCCTCGGTTTTCAGCAAGCGCAAAGGATGGAGAATAAAATTAGTATCCTCTAAAGCAGTCGGTCCGGTGCCGCGACGGGGAAAAGTGGCGATTAATTTTTGCCAGTGCTTGAGAACATTTGTATTAAAAGTTTTGTCCCGTCCGAGATGATAATAAATTCGTTCGGCTTTTTCGAGATATTGGGGTAATTTTTCGTCCAATTCTTGGATAGAATAGGCCTCATCAGCACCAAAAATCTCCTTTGCTCCTTCCACACCGTGGAGATAGCCGGTCCAGGTTTCTTTTTCGGGGTCTTTTGGCTGCACAAACAGGATAAACTGATGTTCGGGGTGATGGGGTGCTAAAACCGCCACCGCCTCCGGTTCATTAAATCCTGTCAGGTAAAAAAAGTCACTATCCTGACGATAGGTGTATTCTACGTCATTGTGCATGACCGCCATGGGCGCACTGCGAAAAATTGCCGTTCCATGGCCGATTTTTTCCATTACCTGCTGACGACGGTGCTGAAACTCTCTGCGATCGATGCCCATAGATATTCCTAAAAATGTCACAATAAGTCTTAGAGTCTATTATCGCTAATCTTTTTAGTTTATGACCCCTGAAGAACCGGATTTTTCCCAAGATATCATCGAAAGGCGCGAGTTTACCCTAGCAGATTTTATCGCTCAAGAGGGGGCGGATTTCCTCAAAGGGGAATCTCCCGTACCCAAATTGGTGCAAGTTACCACAGAGATTAAACAATTTATTGCCGCTAATTTAGGGGATTCTTCGGGAGCTTTGCAGATAATTTTACAGCTTATCGTCGATGAAGAATTAACAAAAGTCAGTCAAAATTTAGATAATCCCGTTCACGCTTTACGGTTAATCCTAGAAGAAATTTTAGACAATCAAGAATTACTCTATGAATTAGTACACCGAGTTGATGTGAAATGGGGACAATTATACGGGGAACGTCCCTATTTTCAACAACCCAATCAAAAACCTCACCCTGAAGACGAATACACGCACAATTCCGTCAGAGATAAGTTAGTCAGTTTATTGTTACTTGTTATGGTTCGATAGGGGGGCATAAATTGACTAAATCCTTATCTGGCAAGAGACTTAATTGATTAGTTCGCTCTAGAGCAAAAACAATTGACAAAAATCGCTAAATGCCTTTCTACATAAGGGTTCTATCCGTTATAAACCCCGTCCATTGCATAACACAAACCGAAGAACCGGTGTTCCCTATCAAACACTTATCTCTAGCATCCTACACAAATAGGTTACCGGTCGGCTCGTGGAAAGTTCGAGTTAGTTTTTGTTGTTGGTAAAATGAATCCGCCATCTTCCCCCCTTAATCTCCCCTTGATAGGGGTGGCATCTGAAAGTTTTTAACACCTACCTACTTATCAGTTTTTCTGGTTGTTTTGATAATGATTAAAAGAATTACTCTTGAGAATTTCAGAAAATCCTAAGACGATTATAATATAATCTATAAATTTTCAGATAGGGAAGCAAGGTAAAGGCGGTTTAATGGCTGTTTCTAAAATTTCTTCTGCTCGCTCCGAAAGATTAGGAATTACACCAGAACACATTCCTATAATTGGATCATCTTCTAAATAAGTGTTTGTTGAAGCTGGAGATTCTAGAGCAGAATCTATATTTTTTGAGGTTTCTGGTAAATGGCTTTCTAAACTTTCGATCAGCTTTTCTAAAACGAGAAGTTTTTCAAAACTCAGCCGCTCAATTTGGTTGATTAGTTTTTGCCGCAATTCGCTCGATATCATTGTCCTATCTCCTGTTTTTTTAAGATGAGAAAAGGCAACACCCCCCCTTGCCTCTTGCCTCGTCTCAACAAGCAATTTAAATGCGCGGGCAGCTTAGTTCACTCAAGACACTTATCGGACTGGCAAAGATCCAGGTAAGAAACGAGCGAGTTTTGTTACAGTTGAACTGTATTAGGCTCCTTGCGGCCGTCACCATCCCCCTCACTTTGGGTTAAAATTTATGTTAAAAGTCTTGACAAAAGTAATTAAATATGCTAAAGCACCCGTTTTGATCGCTCTATCCTTAGCTGTGGGTGCGGGGATTATTTTACCAAAAATAACTTTAGCCAATGGCAACCCCGGCCTAACAATTTTTAGTGGAGTCGATCGCAAGGATATCTTAGATTATTTCTTGCAATTTGGCGGTCGTCCCAAGCAAATGGATCGTTATAAACTCTATATCCCCCCGAAAAAACTCTCCCAAGGGGCTTCAGCTTTTTTTATTTCCTATCCCGATTATTTTAACGGCCAGTTTGACACCAATAAAATCGAGGTACGCATCAACGGCAAATCTTTACCTTTAAAGGAAGTGGTTTGGGATAAGGATAGTCGCGTTATTCAAATTGTCCCCGAACAAGCGATCGATCCGACCAGCAAAGTTGAAATCGTCATGTCCAATGTCAGAAATCCCGAATTAGGCACTTATTACTTTACCTGTGATGTGACTGCCTCTGGCAATATTCCCGTCCGTCTCTACGTCGGTACTTGGATTGTCAGTATTGAACCTTAAAGTGTTTATTGGGAATGGGGGAATGGGGGAATGGGGGAATGGGGGAATGGGGAAATGGGGTAATTCAACTAAAACCCTAAAACCCTAAAACCCTAAAACCCCAACACCCTCTCAGCCCCAGAAAAAGTCAACTATTTGCTTCCGAGTTGCTAAAATCTGAGGAATTTTCACCCATAGACTCATTGACTGGGGAATTTTCCCCGGAGTTTAGGTTTTTGCGACTGCCTTTGTGGGAATTTTTGCCCCCTTCCCGTCCAATAGCTGCCATGTGAGCGCGATCCCGGCTAACTGCTTCACCACCCTTTCGTCCCGCTTCGCGAGCTTCTTCGGAGGTAAATTCGTGGGCTGTACCTTTTTGATGAGCAGCTTTACCACCTTTACTAGCGATTTCCTTTTGTTTAGCTTGATCCATAGAGGCAAAACCGCGTTTACTCTTACCTGTCATAATATCCCTCCTGTGTGAATGCTGATTTTAAAAGTTCTTAAAGACTTATGCGAGATTTTTAAAACATCAAAATCATGGTCTTGTGGGTGGGCAAAAAATTGAGCTCGCCCCGCTCTTTTCCTCTAAGAACTACGGATTCTCATCTACGATTATAACTCATTAGCTCGACTTCTAGGGAACCAATTACAGCAATCAAAGGGCGTATTTTATGTTAAAAAATATTAAGCAAATTGAGCATTTATCAGTCTAAAGATATAGAAGTTATCTTAATGGTGAAGTACAAAGTTTTCGTTTAGGGGAGTCAGTCCTCAGTTATCAGTTTTTTTCCCCCTGCTCCCATCTCCCATCTCCCCACTTCCCAATTCATAATTCCGAGGTTTTTTGGGGATTTAATCGGGAAAAATCAGGGTAAGACTTGGGTTTTTTCGATCAACCATTTATCTCCTTGCCGTACCAAATCATAGCGCACCTTCAAGGACTCATTATAGGAACGATCGACAATTTCCTTGCCATTATGGAAATACATGGCCTTTTCGTTGACTATCGCTTCTACCGTCGCTAAATTAGGATTTTTCGGATTATTAGTGACCGAGCGCACATCAACTTGATGATCGTAGCGCCAATAGTTATTTCCCTGTAAAGCCGCCGCCCGTTTTTGCCAAATTTCCAGGGCTGAACCCGTTAAAACCTCTTTCAATAGCTCTTTTTGGTGTTCACTGCCAAAAGCGGCCGATTTTGCCCCTAACCAAGCTTGAATCGTCTCCTTGGCCGTTTCCTTGTCTAAGGGAGTCCTTTCGATCACCTCCGCGTTAGCCGAAGGAATTTCTAGTATGGGAGTATTTAAAGAAATCGGTAACTGTTCCCCTTGCAAGGCTGCCAAAGGAGATTGACTATCGACAATTGCCTTCACCCCCAAGGACAAAACTGCGAGCGTTCCCACTAATCCTACCCCCAATATTGCCACTCGATCGAGTCGTAGTTTTCTGCGGGCCAGTCGTCTCCGTTTCGGTGGGACTAGGGCAGTTTTTAGCGTTTCTGGGGCTGCCTGCTGGGAGTTACCCGCTGCCAGGGGACGGGAGCGACTAGGACGACGACGGGGGGGATTAAGTGCCGGTTGACGATAGGCTGCCGTCACCACTACACTGCCCTGAGTATAGGGGGTAAGAGTTTCCTCCTGAGCAGTGGCTCTCAGAGCAGGTACAGCAGAGCTTGTCCGCTCACCGTTAGCTCTAGCTAAAGACGGTTTTTGGGGACGAGAGTGGGAAGAATAAGCAGATTCCCTCATCGGTGTCGCTCCTGGCACTGGGTTTAAATGGGTGGGGGGGGTGTGGGTTTTGAGAACATTTACTTCCGATTCTAAGGGTTCGCCAACCTTTTCTTGCACCGACACGGGAACCTTTTCGTCAGGAAAACCTGACAATTCTTCTAAATAATTTTGTACCTCTTCCTCGGCAAAATACTCTTTGAGTGAGGCTTTCCGCTCGACTAAATCCCTAAAATGGCAGAAAACTTCTGTTTGTAACCAACGCTCACCGTAACGACATAACCCTGGTAAAAGATCGGGAGATTGCCCAGATTGTTCCCTAATATAATTTAATATTTCTTGCTCTTGACTTTTTTCTAAAATTGTGCCTGCTTGTTCGGTTTGACCGAGTAGCAGGGCGCAGATCGATCGCTCGAGGGAGACATCCTGATGTTTTTGTAATTGCTGCAGGCGATCGCTGGCCGCAACGATAGCGGCGGGTTGTTTTTGGGCAAAACCGCGAGCGATCAAGGCATAGACCAGTAGATAATTACCCACCGCCGAGGGGCGTTCTGCCTCTTTTGCCCAGATTTTCTCCTGTTCGGCCTGAGTTAAATAAACCCGTAACTGTTGAATAAAGCGTAAAAAATTATCCACCCCTAACCCAGAGCGATCATCGCCCTGGCCATCGATGCCACCGCGAGCGGCCAACATCTCCTCCAAGAGATTTAAGCCCCGCTGACGGGCAAGACTAGGTTTTTTTTCTTGGGATAACAATTCCAGAATCCGGTAGGGACGCAAGCGATCGCAATCATGACGAATCTCCCTGGCAACTTGCGGGAACATTTGTTCTTTTTCCAAGCAGGTCAAGGCCTTGGCTGCGGCGCTGGCCGCCTGTTCATAATTTTTATCCTGCCAATATTCCCGACTTAATTCCCCGTAGGCCAAGGCCAAGGTTAAGATCATGTCTGGGCGAGTAGTTGGCTCCAAATCTAGATAAGTTTCGGCCAAACGAATCACTAACTCGTATTCTCCCAACTCTTGCAGGATGAGCAAAGCTCCCACCAGATCGGCGGGGTCAATGGTAATCTGGGGAGTGGCATATTCTGGAGAAGCGGCGGCCACCTCCCCACCTTGAGAATCTAGGTTTTCGGCGCTGCTTTCTGGGTTGAGAAGCAGGGGATTGGGGTCAAAAAATTGGGCATCGTAATCACGACGGCGATCTGGATCACTTAACACTTGGTAAGCTTGATCTAACAAGTGCTGACGGGCAACGATCGCTGTTTGACTGTATTCTTGCTGCGGCAATTGCCGTCCCCGGTCGGCGTGGGCCAAATCAATCTGCTCGGCACTCACCTGAAAGGGGATTCCCAATATCCTGTAGTAGTCGAGAGGAATGCGCACGGTTAGCTGTACCTCAACTCTGGAGAGTCCTTAGTAATCTACTCCCGTTAAAGCGTCAGCTTAACGGGAGCTTTCTGTAACCCTAAACTTATCGGGCAAGCCAATAAATTCGGCTCTCTGGGCTGGATTACACTCAGCCCCAAAAGTCTAATCATCTTGCTACCGTTCGCGTCTGCGTCACCAATCCAACCACAAGTCTTATTGCTACACTTAAACGATTTTCCGCTTCTAATTCCGATATGTAGGCAACAATGACAGGTTTGAGAGGTATATCGTGGATTAACCGCGATAACCTCAACTCCTTCTCTAATGCCTTTGTATTCGAGAAATTGTCGAAGTTGATAGAAAGCCCAAGAGTTAGACCGTCTTCTCTCGGTCTTATTTCGTGGTTGTTGATTGATTCTCTCTCGAATACCGGTTAGGTCTTCAATAGCGATAATCGAGTTAGTTAATTTTGCCTCGGCAACGATAGCTTTACTGATTACATGATTTAAGTGCGCTTGGTATCTTCTCTCCCGCCCCGATAGCCGTTTCAAGATCTCCCGACACCTACGCCTGGTGGATCTAGTGCCTTGAGACGCTTTCCTTTGCAGAGAAGCTCGAACGCGACTGTATTTATCCCTCGTTTCCTTGATTCCCTCCCCCGACCACGATTGATCGGTTGATGTTACCGCGATGTCACGACGGCCGAAATCGACCCCGATAATGTTATCCGCGTTGATAGGTTTCGGCGGTTCCGATTTTAGTTGGATGTGGACATAGCAACCGCCGTCACGATGTAGGCTGATTTGAGCGGAGGTCGGATTTTGCCAGGTAAGTTTCCCCCGATGGTAATTGCTCGCTCTCAGGGGAATGGTTAACCGTTTCCCCGTGGTGCTAACAGTAATCGCCCAATCTTTCTCGACGAAACGGAAGGTTCGAGCGTCACAGTCGAAACTTGTTGGAGCAAAGTTCTTGACCTTCTTCCCTTGAAGTTTTGCTGTCAAACGATTAGCCGCCACCCGACCGCAAGCTCTGACAACGTGGTTAGCCGTCAATCCGAACCGATCCTTAACGTCCTGATAACAGACGGCTTGAATCGAGTTCCGGTTAGTCAGCCGGGGATTGACGTTCTCGTTAATCCAGCTACAAGCCGACGCAAAAGCCGTACAGGTATCGGACAGCGCTTGTTGTTGTTCGCTACATACTTGAAGCTTGATCACTAGCGTCAGGACTTGTTCCACGGCCTCAAAAAACTCACCAGCAGGAAGCATAACATATTTAGAGTCGATGCGCTACGCGCGTTTTATACTGGTCGGCATTCCTCCGCCGCCAACCCGTAGGGTGTAACGGGGGCATCCTGCCGACATCTAAGGTGAATTAAATGATGTAAGTGAGAGCGGAGCGAGTAAAATAACAAGATACCATCTTATCCTAGCCAATCTCTGACTGACTAAGATTAGATTTAAGAGAGAAAATACCAAGAACCCCTTGGTTTAAGACCAAAAAATTCACTGCCAGAATTCTCGAAAAATCTACCGCTTCCTCTCCCCTTGCCTTTTTGTTGTCTAAATGATACTACAGACCCTATGATTTCCGAACGTACTTTACCAACCTTTAATCCTGCTTCCATCATTATTACCAAAGCTGAAGGTCTTCGCCTATACGAGGATATGGTTTTGGGGCGGATGTTTGAAGATAAATGTGCCGAAATGTATTATCGGGGCAAAATGTTCGGTTTTGTCCATCTCTACAACGGTCAGGAAGCGATATCTAGCGGTATTATTAAAGCCTTGCGTCAGGGAGAAGATTACGTTTCCAGCACCTATCGCGATCACGTCCACGCCCTCAGTGCCGGAGTTCCCGCTCAGGAGGTAATGGCGGAGTTATTCGGCAAAGCTACCGGCTGTAGTAAAGGACGAGGCGGCTCCATGCATATGTTTTCCGCTGAACATAAGCTTTTAGGGGGTTACGCTTTTGTGGCCGAGGGGATTCCCGTCGCTACCGGGGCGGCTTTTCAGAGTAAATACCGTCGGGAAGCCATGGCTGATGCCAGTGCCGATCAGGTAACGGTCTGTTTCTTTGGCGATGGGGCGAGTAATAATGGCCAGTTTTTTGAGTGTCTGAATATGGCCGCCCTCTGGAAGTTGCCGATTATCTATGTGGTGGAAAATAATAAGTGGGCGATCGGTATGGCCCACGATCGAGCCACTTCTCAACCGGAAATCTATAAAAAAGCCAGTGTTTTTAGTATGGTCGGTGTGGAAGTGGACGGTATGGATGTGGTGGCCGTTCATGCCGCCGCCAGAGAAGCTGTAGCCCGCGCCCGCGCCGGTGAGGGGCCGACTTTAATTGAGGCCTTAACCTATCGTTTCCGGGGTCACTCTCTGGCAGATCCCGACGAGTTACGCAGTGCTGACGAGAAACAATTCTGGGGCGAAAGAGATCCGATCACCCGCTTTGCCGCCTACCTCTACGAGCGAGATCTGGCCACGAGAGAGGAATTAAAAGAAATCGAGGAGAAAATTCAAGCTGAAATCGAGGCAGCGGTTAAATTTGCCGAATCTAGCCCCGAACCCGATCCTAGTGAACTAACTCGCTTTATTTTCGCCGAAGACGAGTAATTTCAGTGATCAGTTACCAGTTATTCAGATTTGAGTAATCAGTGATCACTGATTACTTAAGGTATTCTGTCACTAACCCCGCCCTAAAAGGGACGGGGCTTGCCTAGACCAATTTAGGCGACGCAAGTAGAGACTACCGCATCGAGACACAATCTGGCCCAGACCTCCGAATACTTCCCTAGTTCGGATTCCCTCTCAGCTTTATTGGTAAAGCGTTGTTAGACAAGACATCTTGATTGTGTTGCGGTAAGGGACTTTAACTTCACTCTTAAGGATTATCTCCATGGCAAGAGTTCCTGTTATCTCAAAA
>SFBL01000133.1 GCA_007095785.1 Microcystis aeruginosa Ma_SC_T_19800800_S464 | reverse complement strand
CAGAATTGGACATAATAACCATCCGCTCGTTTAACAATCCTAACTCGTTTAATTTGGTCAATAGGGTAAAAGTTTAGGTCTCTAGTTCCTTTTAGTTTAACCGTGCCAATGTTTTTCTTATCTGTGAAAGTGATTTTCTTTCTATCCTCCGATAATTTCCATCCAGAGTTTTTATATTCCACAGAACGATTATTTTTCTGAAACTTGGGATAACCTTTTTTACCTTTAACCTTTTTCTTACAATTGTCATAGAAACGAGCAATAGCTGACCAAGCTCGTTCTGCCGATGCTTGTCTGGCCGTAGAATTTAGAGTATCGACAAACTTGAACTGCTTGGCGAGAACTGCACAATATTTATTGAGAGAATATTTATCGATTTTGTCTTCTCTCTTGGCATCTATCCAAAGCCTTAAAGCCTTATTACGGATGAATTGTACTGTACGAATAGCTTCATCAATGGCAGAACACTGACTTGGTTTGACCACGGCTTTCGTTTCTAAGACAATCATTGTTTATCAACCTCAAACAACTTATTTTGTCTTAACCTTTAGAGCATCGGATTGTCAAGATTTTGTAAACACTGAAGCTCTTACATCGAAGCCCCTCGAAATGTCGTGCTTCGCTGTTTTATACTGGTCGGGGTTTCATCCCGTCGCGCTCAAGCGAGGGTCTTCACCCCGACATTCAAGATAAAACCTCCTCTACCGAATCACCACCAAAACCTGATTTAGGGGTTACAAAGGTGAGATGCTCCCCTTTTAGACTTTATGCTCGATGATGCCATCCCTAGGGCTCTCGTTAATTCTTCTTGATGTTGGACTGGGATGTACCAGGCAAAAGCGTTTTATATTCCGTATTATTTGCTACATTCTGAATTTGTAATTGCTGGCCAACACCTGATCTTGTTGGCTCTGTGAAAGTCTGGGACTACAATAGGGAAAAGTGACAATTTTTGCCAGAGTGATTACCGAGGACTAATAAAGAATGACGGCTATCCTAGGGAAACCTGCCACGCTTAACACTCCGATTCTGCACCGTCTTGCCAATGGTTTAACGATTATTGCCGAAAGTCAACCGGTAGAAGCGGTTAATCTCAATGTTTGGCTGCAGGTCGGCTCGGCCTTAGAATCGGATCAGATCAACGGGATGGCTCATTTTCTTGAACACATGGTTTTTAAGGGAACCCGTAACTTAGACAGTGGTGAATTTGAACGGGCGATCGAATCGAGGGGAGCGGTGACTAATGCCGCTACTAGCCAAGAATACACCCATTATTACATTACCACTGCCCCGCAGGACTTCGCCCATCTGGCTCCGCTGCAGCTAGAAGTGGTTTTAGACGCTTTAATCCCTGATGAAGCTTTTGAACGGGAAAGACAGGTTATTTTAGAAGAAATTCGTCGTTCTCAGGATAATCCCCGTCGTCGCACTTTTTATCGCACCATGGAGACTTGTTTTCAAGTTTTACCCTATCGTCGTCCGGTGTTGGGTCCGATGGCAGTGATTGAAAATCTCACTGCTCAACAAATGCGCGATTTTCATCGGACTTGGTATCGTCCCGAATGGATGACGGTGGCGGTGGTGGGTAATTTGCCTGTAGATGATTTAATGGCTATTGTGAGCGATTCTCTAGATACTTTAGGCAGTAAGGGCAATTCTGGGCTTATTTCCCATCCTATCGCTAATCTACAGCCCGAAGCTCCCTTTAACGAGATTATCCGTCAAGAATACGAGGATGAAAATTTGCAGCAGGCCCGCTTAATCCTATTTTGGAAAGTGCCGGGGTTGAGAGACTTAGAAAAAACCTATCCTCTCGATGTTTTAGCGGCTATTCTGGGTCAGGGCAAGGTATCGCGATTATTTCAGTCTCTGCGCCAAGAAAAGGGCTTAGTTTCCCAAATAACTGCCAGTAATATGTCCCAAGCAGTACAAGGAGTGTTTTCCATTTCGGCCCAATTAGCCTCGGAAAATATCGAGCAAGTGGAGAGAGAGGTCTTAGCACAGATTGAACAAATTCAACAGGAAGCTGTGACAGTTTCTGAACTGGAACGAGTTAAAACCCAAGTGGCCAATCGGTTTATTTTTGGCAATGAAAGACCGAGCGATCGGGCCAACCTTTACGGTTATTATCATACTCAGATCGGTGATTTACAACCGGCTTTTTGTTATCCCCAAGACATTGAAGCCCTCACTTTAGAGGACATTCAAAATGCCTGTCAAGAGTATTTAAATCCCAACGCTTACGGTGTGGTGGTGGTAAGACCAATTCAGTAATCAGTGAACAGTAATCAGTGAACAGTAATCAGTAATCAGTGAACAGTAATCAGGGGTAAAGATGAAGATATAGCGTTTTTCAGTCTGCTGAGGTACAAAAGTTATGGGTTTTAGGCAAAAGGCAAGAGGCAAAAGTCAAAAGGGAAGAAAAATATGTGTACCTCACTAGCTTAGGAAACGCTATAAATAAATAACTAAATAACTAATTAACTTACATCTGATAACTAAATAACTAATTAACTTAAAACTTACATCTGATAACTGATAACTGATAACTGATAACTGATAACTGATAACTGATAACTGATAACTGATAACCTATGTGGACTCAAATTGCTCGACATATTACCCAAACCACGGAAAAACCCTTTGAAATCGAGAAAAGTCGTCCCGTTAGTGGAGGCTGTATCAATCAGGGTTATGCCGTTAGTGGCAATGGTTTAATTTATTTCGTTAAGATTAACCAAGCGAACCAAGAGGCCATGTTTGCAGCCGAAGCTTTAGGATTAAAGCAAATTCACGCCACCAAGACTATCAGGGTTCCAGAGCCAATTTGTTGGGGAATTGCTGATAAGTCGAGTTATTTAGTGCTAGAGTGGCTAGAATTCGGTGGTGGCGATAGTCAAAGCTGGGAAAAAATGGGGCAAAATTTAGCTCATTTACATCAAGTTTCTTTATCCGATCGCTTTGGTTGGCATTGTAATAATACCATTGGTTCTACTCCCCAGATTAATACCATTAGTAACAATTGGGCGGATTTTTTCGCTCATCAGCGTATTGGCTATCAATTAAGACTTGCAAAGGAGCGCGGCGGCAATTTTCCCGACGAGGATCAAGTTATTCCCGCTATTAGCGAGATGTTGAGTCAGCATCAACCCCATCCCTCCCTCGTCCACGGTGATTTGTGGTCGGGAAATGCGGCAATTACCGTCGATGGGGAACCAGTAATTTTAGACCCTGCCACCTATTGGGGAGACCGGGAGGTAGATTTAGCCATGACGGAACTTTTTGGCGGTTTTCCGGCGGCTTTTTATCGGGGTTATAACGATGTTTTCCCCCTTAATGCTGGTTATCAAAAGCGCAAAACTCTTTACAATCTCTACCATATTCTCAACCACTTTAATTTATTTGGTGGTGGTTACGCTTCCCAGGCCAATCGGATGTTACAGGAAATTCTTTAAGGGTTTTACTTGTGAATATTGACCGAGGATAAATTATGTCTATTCGAGAAAATACTGTGATGAAAACTCCAGAGACAAAAGTATGGACTGATGCAGACTTTATGGCGTTACCTGACGATGGTAATCGTTACGAATTGGTCAAGGGAGAGTTAATTAATCTGGGAAATTCTGGGGCTTTACATGGTTATATTGCCATTATTTTAAGTGCTGCTTTATTCGCTTTAGTAACATCTCGAAAACTAGGGGTATTATTGGACTCCAGCACTGCTTTTACTATGAAAAATGGTAATAAACGCTCTCCTGATATAGCTTTTTTTGCCAAGGAACGTCTGCAAGGATTGGAAGAATTGCCAACGGGTTTTTTAGAAGGTGCGCCGGATTTAGTGGTAGAAATTCTCTCTCCAGGGAATACAGTGGCAGAAATCGAGGACAAAATTGCCGAATATTTTGCCAATGGGACTCGTTTGCTCTGGGTTATCAGTCCAGGTCAACACTATGTTTTAGTTTATCGTTGCGGGTACGAACCGCAGGGATTATTAACATCAGGAGATTTTTTGGAGGGGGAAGATGTGGTTCCGGGGTTCACTTTTCCCCTGGCCGATTTGTTTCAAAAACTATCTTTTTGACTCTTTCTTCTCAACAAATCGGCTAATAAATCGGCACTGTCACTAATAGCTAGATGAGAAGCTTGTTGAGCCATGGCGGCCAATTTTTCGGGATTAGACCATAAATCGAGGACTAATTCGCTTAAAAACTGAGCAGTTAACTCATTTTGACGATAAAGATAAGCGGCTTGAGCTTCAGCGAAAACTTGGGCATTATAGAACTGATGGTCTTCGGCAGCAAAAGGATAGGGAATTAAAATCGAAGGCGTACAAGTGATCGCTAATTCCGTTAAAGTGCCGGCACCGGAGCGACTGATAGCCAGATTAGCTCTTTGCCATAATCCCGCCATATTGTCGTAAAAAGGCTGGGAAAAATAGTTAGAATGGCGCAAAATATCCGCTTCGGGGTCGTTTTCTCCCGTGAGATGCACGATATAAATACCTTTTTCTAACCATTGGGGAGCGCTTTGTCGGACAATTTGATTAAGAGCCACGGCCCCTTGAGAACCACCGGCAACGACAATTAAAAAAGCATCCTCTGGAATCGGTAAATCTAGGGACTGGGGAATGAGAAACTGCTCTCGTACTGGTGTACTAACCCAAGTGGTGCGAGTGCCGGGTAAATAGCTGGCGGTTCCCTGAAAACCGAGGGCAACCGTATCGCACCAGCGACCGAGAACTTTCGTGACTTTGCCCGGTATGTAGTTAGATTCGTGTAGGATGACGGGAATATTGGCTAAACGAGCCGCTAAAATGGTGGGACCTGCGATATAACCCCCGGTGGTAAAAACTGCCGCTATCTGACGTTTTTTGATTAAACTACGCACTTGCCAAATGGCCCGCAGTTGACCGAACAGAATCTTAAGAGTTTTTAACCCGAAACGGGTTTGAAACCCCTCAATGGGGATGCTATGCAGGGGATAGGTTTTTGGAACTAAGGACTGTTCCAGACGGTCTGGAACTCCTAACCATTCAATCTCGTAATCCGGCAAGCGCTCGGCCAGGGCCAAAGCGGGAAATAAATGACCACCAGTACCACTAGCGGCAATCAATAGACGGGTTGGAGTGCGTGCCATAATTCGAGAGAGAGTAAATTCAGTCCTAGAATGAAATAATCTACCATAGTTATCGATCCTTACACAAACTATCACTAATGCGTAACTTGAACACGATTCCCGATAAATTTTTTCGTAAATCCCTCAATTTTTCCCTATCTTTGCTGTTAGGTTTGGGGTTAACTTTTACCCTCGCTACTGGTCTGCAGGCCGAAAAGCCAGAAACTGCTCCAGCTAATTTAAAAACCCTTATCTCCAAAATCGAAACGGCGGCTAATGAGCGAGATATCAAGCAATTAATGGAGTTTTATAGTCCAAAATTTACTAATTCCGATGGTTTGACCTACGAAAAAACTAAAAAGGCTTTAACTCATTTTTGGGAACGTTATAACAATCTAGAATACACCACGACCCTCGAATCTTGGAGTCGTTCTGGGGACAAGTTAACGGCTAATACAATTACTAAAATTACCGGGACAGGAAAGGTACAGGGACGAGTGGTGGGAATGAATGCCACGATTCGTTCTCGTCAACAATTTCAAGGTAATAAACTGGTTTATCAGGAGATTTTAAGCGAGAGAGTTGAGTTAAGCACCGGCAAAAATCCCCCCAGTATTGAAGTGAGAATTCCGGAAAGGGTGAAAGTCGGTCAAGAATTTGATTTTGATGTGATTGTTCGCCAACCTTTAGGGGATGATTTATTGGCTGGAGCGGCGATCGATGAGAAAGTAGATATTGAGCGCTATATTAATACAAAGCCTCTAGAATTGGAATTATTACAGTCCGGCGGTTTATTTAAGCGGGTAAAAGCGCCGGCAACACCAGAAAATCGTTGGTTATCGGCGATTTTAATTCAAGGAAATGGGATTGTTGTCGTTACTCAACGGGTTAAGGTAGAAAAATAATTTTTATCTGGGGTTTGCGGCAAAAATCTTGTTGGTGGGGTGTGGGGTGTGGGGTTTTATCTTAAATGTCGGGTGAAGACCCTCAGTTTCACTGACGGGATGAAACCCGACCAATATAGAACAGCGAAGCACCACTAAATCCTTGACAGTTTTGTGTTGGATATGTTAGCAT
>SFBL01000132.1 GCA_007095785.1 Microcystis aeruginosa Ma_SC_T_19800800_S464 | reverse complement strand
TCCCGTTGTGAGAGATTATTCTCCTCGTAGGTCTCGATGATCTTTTGTCGTAAGTCTAAAGAATAGGGCTTCATAAGGTTGTGGCTCCTGCGTAGGTCTATAATTTATTGTTCTCATCTCTTGTACCTCATGCAATCGCATACCGCTATATTTATTCTCCGTTTTGCATGAGTGCCTCTCTTGATATGTAGCCCATGCTCAACGGATTTAGTATTACTTGCGATTTTATCTCTCAATCCAAGCCTTTGGGGGGTTCTACCCCCCAAACCCTGGAGCGCATTAGTTTTTCGGTGGGATGCTTACAAACGGCTGCTGACACATCTGTAATAATTTAAGAGTCACTGATAATTGCTGATTGTCGGTATTGCTACAAATGTGAGATGCACCCAATCAGTCAACGGTAATCAGTAATCAGTAATCAGTAATCAGCGAAAAGACAGCAGCAAACTGCCATTTGATGAGGCTCACTTAATACATACTGCTCACTCAAAACTCAAAACTTAAAACTCAAATCTGATAACTGATAACTGGTTCAATTAACCAAATTTAATCATTTCTCGTCCTGCCATCACGGGTAATTCCCCTTTTAAAATCGGAATCAATGTCTCGCGAATTCTGTCCGCATCGGGGGGACATCCCGGCATAAAAATATCGATGGGAATGACTTGATGAACGGGCAGCACTTGATCTAATAATTCGGGAACGATACCTGGTTCTTCTGGTAGTTGAGGTGTGTTATCTCCTAACTCTAAATAAGCTCTTTTTAGCACGGGATCGGCAGTTCCTAACATATTTCGCATAGCGGGAACATTAGCAGTCACGGCGCAATCACCAAAAGAAACGACGGTTTTGGTATTTTGACGGACTAGATGAATTAGTTCTAAATTATCCTGATTAGCGATCGCTCCTTCCACTAAACAGACATCGACATTTTCCGGATAGGTTTTCAGATCGCAGCCGACGGGACTATACACCACGTCAACTTTTTCGGCTAATTCTAACAGCCATTCGTCCAAATCGAGGAAGGACATATGGCATCCCGAACAACCGGCTAACCAGACAGTAGCAAAGCGAATTTTAGACATAATTTTAATTCCTTAAGGGTTGGTATTTTTTGGCTGAGTTACAATTTCGTCAAAAGGATCAAACGCAAAGAAATTTTCTTTTAAGCTATTTTTGCCTCCAGGATCAACTCTTGCATTTTTTCCTCAAAGAAAGGAGCTAAATCTAGATTTTTCCAGTCTTTAAGTAGCTGAAAAATAATCGCCTCCGATGCAAAATTTCCCGTATAGGAAATAAAATAAAAAGGACATTTGCCGAAATTGAGCAAACAGCTTAAAATCGTGCAATGGTCTTTTACTCCAAAACCAAGAGAACAGGTTTTATCTCGATCTTTTACTCGCCAATTATCAGCACTTTTGGCATAAATATCTAGGGCAACTAAAGCGGAATCCACTTCTCTAGAATATTTAATTAAGAGCGAATACAAAACCCTAGGCTCTTGACTGACATCAGACAAAATTTCAATTATCCGACAAGGAATACTAGAAAATTGCGCCGTCAAATTGGAGAGAGACTGACACATTTCTAGGGCTTGTAGAAATTGCGATTCGGGTGATGTGGTCATAATTATCTTGTTTGCTGAATTGAATCGGACCAAGGATATTGTTTTTGTGCCAGTAAATGCGCTTGTTGCTGCGAAAAACCTCGATTAATCACTAAGTCAGATTCGTAGATTTCATGATTGAGAAACATCCGATCAAGATTATTCCCTTGAGCGCCAGCGAGTCTTCGCCAAGCTGCTACCATGAAACCTTCCGGAAAAAATTGATATCGAGACACTCCCGATCCAAAAGCGTAATCCTTGGCGCGTCGGATATCGATTTCCGAGATTTCGTATTGGGCAGCAATCCCTAGTATATCTTGATTATTACCCATAATCTGATCATAGTCCTCCCTTACCTTGGCGGTTAATTTCTGCTCGTAGATATCTAAATGCGCCCATCGATCACTATCACCCTCCATCGGTTAGTTTAACGCGTCCATTGGTGTTCAGTCCTAGCATTAACTAAAAATTCCAACTTCGATCGATCTTCCTCTTTTTCAGAAACGGCGGAACCCTTGCGGAATATTGCCCCGGTTGGACAAGCGGCAACACATTTGCCGCAGGAAGTACAGGCAGAAACGCTGCCCCAAGGCTGATCCATTCCCGCAATAATTTTATCTTTTTCGCCGCGATAAGCCAGATCCCAAACGTGCGCCCCTTCAATTTCATCACAGACTCGCACACAACGGGTACAGAGAACACAACGATTATGATCGATACCAAAAAGATGATGGGAAATATCCACTTCTCGCTTGGGAAAACGGTAGGGAAAACGACTATGATCCATACCCACTTCGATGGCTAAATCTTGTAATTCACAGTTACCATTAGCCACACAAACTGCACAAACGTGATTACCTTCAGCGAATAATAATTCCACCGTCATGCGGCGATATTCTTTCAGTTTTGGGGTATCGGTATGAACCACCATTCCTTCCGCCACTTCCGTTACACAGGCGGGTAATAATTTATTAATACCTTCAATTTCTACCAAACATAAGCGACAGGCGGCCACTTCGGAAACCCCATCCAGATGACAGAGGGCGGGAATTTTTATTCCTACCTGACTAGCGGCTGCGAGAACTCGCGAACCCGCTTCGATCGCTACATCTTTACCATCAATGCTTAAAGTGATTACGGACATAAAAATTATTCTCCTTGAGGATAATATCCCTCTCCTTCCCATAGGCCACAATTTGTGGCCAAGGGTGGGATTTTTACAGAAAGTTTTAACCTAGACAATCGGCTAAGTCTTTTGCGGGGGTGGTAATCGGCTGCAGGTGATAGGTATCGGAGAGGAATTTCAGGACGTTAGGGGAGATAAATGCCGGTAAAGTTGGTCCCAGACGGATATTTTGCATACCTAGATGCAGCAGGGTGAGCAGTACAGCGATCGCTTTTTGTTCGTACCAAGAGATAATTAGGGAGAGGGGAATCTCATTGACACTGACGTTAAAAGCGTTGGCTAATCCTAGGGCGATTTTGATGGCACTATAGGCATCGTTACATTGTCCCACGTCCATTAGCCGGGGTAATCCTTCGATAGTACCTAATTGCTTGTCGAAAAAGCGGAATTTTCCACAGGCAAGGGTTAAAACAATGCAATCTTCGGGGACTTGTTCCACAAATTCGGTGTAGTAATTGCGATCGGGTTTTGCCCCATCGCAGCCGCCAACTAGGAAGAAGTGACGGATTTTACCCTGTTTAAGGGCATCAACCACCGTATCAGCGACACTGAGAACGGTATTGTGGGCAAATCCTACCATTACCTGCCGAGGTTCGCTTATTTCAGTAAATCCGGGCAATGACTGCGCTTTAGCAATCACGGGACTAAAATCGATCGCACCGTCCACTGTTTCTAAACGGTTAATATGGGCATAACCCACAGGTCCGAGGGTAAAGAGTTTACTTTCATAGTTTTCGTGGGGGGGCATGAGACAATTAGTAGTTAAAACTATTGCCCCCGGAAACTTAGCAAATTCTTTAGTTTGATTTTGCCAAGCGGTTCCATAATGACCGTAGAGATGGGGATATTTTTCTTTTAGTTTTGGATAACCGTGAGCGGGTAATAATTCCCCGTGGGTATAGACTGTTATGCCAGTATTGGCAGTTTGTGCCAGTAAAGCTGCCAATTGTTTAATATCATGGCCGGAGACTAAAATGGCTTTACCTAAACGCGGGTTTAAGGGAACATTTGTCGGTATGGGATGACCGTAGGTTTCGGTATGACCTTGATCTAATAATTCCATGGCCCGCAGGTTTGCTGCCCCGACTTTTAGACAGATTGCCACCCAATCATTCAGGTTTAAATCGGTGCGATCAATTGCCGCTAAAGTCTCTTGGATAACCTGATAAACCGAGTCATCCTCTTGACCTAATTCCTGAGCGTGGAAAGTATAGGAAGCAAGACCTTTAACTCCGTAGATAGCGGTTAACTTTAGGGAAAAAATATCGATGTCCTGCACTTTTTCAATTAGTTCTAAGGATACTTCTTGACCTTGGCTAACTAGGCTCTCATTAAAATTAGGCTGATAGTTGGCAAGTGCAGACCAGTTCAGCGATCCCAATTGTGCTTTTAAATTTTCCCGAATCTCTAAACAACGCTGAATATAATCGGTAAAACGTCGTTGATCGAAGTTCACATTGGTCATGGTGGCGAAAAGCGACTCACAGGTAAAAATATCGGCTTCGCGAGTAGCTATCTCCGCTTCTTTGGCTTTTAAAACTACCGATGCTAATCCCCGCAGACAATAAACTAATAAGTCTTGAACGGCGTTGACTTCGGGACTTTTTCCACAGGCTCCCCACTGATGACAACCATTACCACTAGCGGTTTGTTCGCATTGTTCACAAAACATAAGTTTTCTCTCTTTTTTCAGTGGATTGACAGATTGTTGCGATTTTTTTCTACTAAATTGAATTCTGCTTTTTTGAAAGTTAGTTATCGGCCCTCACCCAGCAAGAATTATGGATTTTACGACTGGAAAGCTTGTCTTGACAGCCTCTACTCTCTGAACTATGTTTTTATTCTCTCACTTTTTTTGCCAGTTGGGTTCTGATTTTAGATTTCCTCAAGAATTACTGATTAAACAATTATTTAGTTGTCTTAAGTAAATTAAGTATTTTTGGTGATTTTTATGATATAATGAGCGAGATTTTCGATTTTTAGCTGGGTGGTTGCCAGTGTCATAGCAATCGGTCTCCTGATTAGGATCGAAAGTTGTGACTTAAGAGTTATTATACCCTAACTCTGATGATAGGATTGCTTTCGACATAGATAGTTATCTCTTTTGTTATTTACTTAACTTAGCAATGATTGAAACCGCTCATCTCCCCGAATCTGCTCAAAATCTTTATCTGTTTTTGCCAGATCCTGATATTTGACATCAAGACTGATGAACGATTTATTTGATTAGTGGTATTCCGAGATCTTTGCAGATTTTATTAGCGAGAATATCCGGTTCTTCGGTTTGTTTTATGCAATGGACGGAATTGTAAGGAATGAAACCCTTATAGAGACAGGCGTTGCTGCGATTTTTGTCAATTGTTTTCGATCTAGAGCGAACTAATCAATTAAA
>SFBL01000131.1 GCA_007095785.1 Microcystis aeruginosa Ma_SC_T_19800800_S464 | reverse complement strand
TGCTGGCAAGGATGTTATCGTTGGGTTTTTCCCAATTATGCGATCGAGTTTTAAGTCCTCAGGTTGCTTTTTTCACAAAAGTTTAAAGGGGGAGAGCGATCGCTCTCCCTTGGAACTTATACCATTTTTCTTTATTCTTGGCAGGTATCTTACCCCCCCTTGCCCCCCCGACGTCGGGGGGGTTGGGGGTGAGGGCGATTAACCATCTCTGCCATTACTTATGAAAAATGGTATTACGCGCCTAATTGCCGTAGTGCTTCTATGGCGCTGTTGTACATTTCTGTGTTTCCCTGCTGGCGAAATAATTCGGCGGCCGTTGTTAGATAGGCGATCGCATTTTGTCTCTGGTTAAATGCGAGATGGACGTATCCGCGGAAATGGTAAGCGTAGGCAGCGCGGGGGTTTAGTCGGATCGCGGTGTTCAGGTCTTGAAACGCCGGTCGCCATTGTTCGCCCATCGTGTAAATCATGCCCCGACCGAAGTAAGCTTCGGTATAGTTCGGATCGAGTTCGATCGCTCTGGTGAATTGAGTAAGGGCGAGATCATATTTTTCCTGTTGGATGTAGTTAACTCCCCGGTTAAAGTGGGCGATCGCTTCTTTGTAGTTCGCTTGAGTGATCAGGGTTTCGGCTGGTTGTCGGCCTTCTAGGGCGATGACGGGGCGAACAGTGGCGAGGGTGGAGAGGCCGATTAGGCTGACGGTGGTGAGAAGGGCGAAGGATTTCATGGGTAGTTCCTCGGTGAGGATGATTTGAGCTTCTACCTAATTCATCGGTTGCTTTTTTGAGAATATGCAGGATAGGGCGATCAATTTTTTTTCCTTTCGGGTACAAAAGGAAAAAGCGCGGCAATCGGCATCGCTTTGTTATCATTTAGTGAAAAATACTTGTTTTTTTTGATGCAATATGGTAAGCAAATCCCCGACGATTACTGATGCGGAATTAATTCGCCTCAGTTGTCAGAACCCGGAATTAGGCTTTGAACGCAATGCAGATGGAACGTTAGTCACTATGCCCCCGCTCGGAAGTATTTCAGCGAATCGAGAACTGAAAGCCGGCGCTCGCCTGCTCTACTGGGTCGAACAGAACGGGTTAGGAGAGGTATTTAGTTCTAGCGGCGGTTTTAAACTGGCCAATAGCGCGGTACGCTCTCCCGATGTGGCTTTCGTGGCGAGAGAACGTTTACCGTCCGGTTGGCAGGAAAGGGAGGATGAATTTCTCGATCTCGCGCCGGATTTCGTGATCGAGATCCGTTCTAAAACCGATAGTTTATCCAAGTTAAAGCGGAAAATGGAGGAGTATCGGGAGAACGGGGTGAAGTTAGGATGGTTGATCGATCGCCACAATAAACAGGCTTTCGTCTACCGTCAGGACGGGACGATTACCTGTTATCCCGAGAACGCAATTTTAAGCGGGGAAGATGTGGTTCCGGGGTTCACCCTAGCGCTAGAAATCTTGCTGTAAGATCGATCGCTTTTTTCGGGGTGAGATTCAAAATCGATCGAGTATCTAGACCGCGCCTAATTGCCGTAGGAATTGCAGGGCTTTTTCGCGTGCTGGCGCGTTCCCTTGCTGGCGGAACAGTTCGGCGGCTTGTCGGAAATCCTCGATCGCTTTTTCCTTGTCTAGCCGATAGACGTAAGGAAACCCAACAATACACCCAAAGAAACTACCGTAGGTTGGGTTGAGGCACGAAACCCAACAATACACCCAAAGAAACTACCGTAGGTTGGGTTGAGGCACGAAACCCAACAATACACCCAAGGAAACCCAACAAAAAGATTCAGACAGATTTAGGTGTTGGCTGTTGGGTTTCGCTTTTCCTGAGAATTGAGAGGTTTTCTTTAACATATTTATTCGCTCAACCCAACCTACGGACTCTACAGTAGTCAGGAAACCCAACCATAGACCCAAGGAAACCCAACAAAAAGATTCAGACAGATTTAGGTGTTGGCTGTTGGGTTTCGTTCCGATGACCCAACCTAGGAAACGATGCGATCGCTCTATTCATAGCCAACCTGCACCGGAAAGATGATTTCTTCATTTGCACCCCAGTCAATCTGATAGATTTCTTGTTGAACATAACGGTGAAAACTGGAATATTCCCAAGCCGAAGGAGCATTAACTAATCGATGTTTTACGGGATTATAATGGATGTAATCTACATGACAAATGAAATCTTGCTCGTTTTTGATTAAGTGTTCCCAGAACCGTCTTTGCCAGATAGTTTGTTCTTTTTTATTCTCTCTCGAAGTATTCATTTTTCCGTGATATTGTGAATCGCAGTTACGACTAAAATAGCTTTTTATTAAACGCCAACGAGTGGAAAAATTGGCATCACCTTCGGGTAAAGTCCAAATGCAGTGCAGGTGGTCGGGTAAAATGACAATGGCATCGATTGTGAATGGGTGACGTTGCATAACGTAGCGAAATGCTTCTCGCAAGAGGGAGATATTTTCCGGTTCGCACAAGAATTTTTTACGCTTGTGAGTGACAAGAGTAAAAAAGTAAGTTCCTCCCTCAATTTTTGCCCTTCGATACTGCATAATAAATATTGATTATTCTAGCGCATAATCTCCCTTGTCGGTTAGATTGACCAAAGGAAAACCCAACAAAGCATAACTGGTGGATTTGTTGGGTTTCGTTCCTCAACCAACCTACGAAACTACGAAACGATATGATTGCTCTTTTTTAAATCATATAGTAATCATTTTTCCATAGATCCTTTGCTTCCTTGTAGCCTTGTTTGATTCGCACTGTGAATTTATCTGTCGCCTGTAAGACTTTTGATAATCTTTTTAGCCAATCGCTCATTAATTTCTCGATGTCTGGGAATTGGTTCTGTTTTTCCAGTATCTGGATTATGGTAAATATCGTGTTTCCCTCCACGTCTAATCAAATAGCAGCCAGCTTGCTCTAATTGTGCAATTAAATCATGCCTTTTCATGCGATTTCAAACTCTGCAAATCTCTTGATTCCGGGGATTTCTTCCGTAGTAAATGTTCTGTAGAGATCGACCAAGTTTTCGATTAATTCTTCTAAGTCAACACCTTGGGTCCAATGATCGGGAAATTCATTCAAATAGCCCAAGAACATCCCATCTGATTCTTTCCAATACGTATATGGAATCCTCATGGTGAAATCCTCATTCTGCGTTGCTAACGATATTAAGTTGACCCCTATTATAACTGAATTGCTCCCAAGCCACGATCAGCTTTATTATCGGGCTTGGCAGCGAGATTGCCGCCTTACACTTCGTTAATGCAGCCGACAAAATTGGCGTTCGCTAATTCAGACAGATTTGGGTGTTGGGTTTCGTTCCGATGACCCAACCTCGGAAAGGATGCGATCGCTTTTCGTCCTCTAAAACAGTGATCGCACCAAGATGACAAGCACTGTAGGCATGACCCGCTGAATATTGTAAAATTGGTGGTGCGTTACATTTCATGCTTGGCCAAATCCAGCCAAATAAGCTTTAATCTCATGCCAGAAATTTTCAGACTGGAAGGTTATGTTTTCTTTTTCTATGCCAGAAGGCAATGAACCCATCCACGTTCACGTTCGACGCGGCGGCGGATATGCTAAATTTTGGCTAGAGCCGCTAGAATTGGATTATGCCAAAGGTTTGAAAACTCAAGAAATTGTTCGGGCTGAAATTATCATTACAGAAAACTTAGAAATAATACGGAGGAAATGGCACGATGTATTTGGTACATGAAAGCACAGTAAAAGCTCAAAAAGTTTGGGTTGAAGATAAATGGATTTGTATTCGTTTAGAAGACGATAGAGAAATTCGTTTTCCTGCTTATAAAAATAAACGCTTATCAAAAGCAACCTTTGAACAATTAGCAGAGGTTGAGTTAATTTGTGATGGGACGGGATTACATTGGGAAACCTTAGATGAGGATTTGTCCATCATTGGCATTTTAGAAGGAAGATTGGGTGCTTAAATGTTAAATGCTTAAAAAAAATCGGCTCTACCGAACCTAGTAATCATAGCAATTACCGTAGGTTAGGTTGACGTTACCAAACTACGGCCGGTCGTTGGTAGCTTGAAATCAGAAATATTTTAATTTTTATTTCCTTAAAAAAGGATAACTGATCACTGATCATTGATCACTGATAACTGAAGTGTTGGGTTTCGCTTTCCCTGAGAATTGAGAGGTTTTCTTTAACCTGTTTATTCGCTCAACCCAACCTAGAGACTACGGGCGCTCACTACTTAATTTAATCACTTGTTGCTCAGGAAATTTAAGGGTAAGTTCCCATTCTCCCCCTAATTCCCTCATCATACGGGTTAAATTTTCTAGGGTAAGATGTTGTTTGAAATCATCCGATTTTGCTGAAAAACAGGGCTGTTCACTTTCGCTTTCCGTGATTTCTTCTGAAGAAAGTCCTAGTCGTTGACGAAGTTCATCAATGATTTGCATTTCTTGTAAAAGTTCTTGGGTTTTAGCTTCAATTTTTGCCCTTCTTTCAGAGGGCAGTTTATCCATTTCTTCATCAAAGGTAATCATAGATTTTACTCCGTTAAGGTTTTTAAATAGGCTTCAAGTCTTTTTGCGGCGATGGGAATGTTTTTTTCATACCATCTTTTATCGCCAGTTTTATTCCCTCCTACTAGCTAAAGTAGGTTGGGTTGAGGCACGAAACCCAACAATACACCCCAGGAAACCCAACAAAAAGATTCAGACAGATTTAGGTGTTGGGTGTTGGGTTTCGCTTTTCCTTGGAATTGAGAGGTTTTCTTTAACATATTTATTCGCTCAACCCAACCTACGAAACTGATTCTAGATGCCTTAAAATCTGTTCTTTCAAATCATCCAAATAATTCTCTACCACCTCCCAAACTGTATTAAGGTCAATTCCCCCTAAATAATCATGTACTAAAATATTCCTAAAACCAGAAATATTACGCCAGTCAACATCGGGAATATTTGCCTTTAATTCCTCCGAAAGCCTTTGAGTTGATTCTGCCAAAGTTTGTAAACGTCTAATGATAGCATCGCTGATCATTGAATTAGCAAAAAACTCCTGTTTTCCTCCTTGGGAATACTCCTTAATTTTATCAATACAGTCTAAAATGTATTCAAGATAAACTTGATCTTCATTCATAACTTAATTGCCTCCTTTAAGATTCGCTGTTTAATTAGATGATGAAGGCTTTTTTCAGTTACTACATCCACTTTACACCCTAAGAGAGCCTCTAAATCAACTAATAATCCACCGGGAAACCAAGGGGATGTTTTAGCTAAATCATAATCAATTAAAAAATCAATATCACTATTTTCGGTTTCCTCTCCTCTAGCAACGGAACCAAATACACGCACATTAAAAGCACCATGTTTGGTGGCAATTTTTAGGATATCCTCTCGTTTGTCTTGTATGAGTTGTTTTAAGGTCATAAAATAACATCCATCCCGAAGGTTTTTTGATGAACAATTAACAGACTAGACTAGAAAAAACTAAATACTGATAATTCACCCCTCCCCACTTATCCCCCTAATTTGCGTAAAACCTGCATCACCTTTTCATCAGTTGCCATATTATTCTGTTGGTAGAATATTATAGCTGCTTGTTGTAGATTAATTTTGGCTTTTTTGGTTTGTTTTAATTTGGCATATAAAAGACCACGACTACGGACTTTATGAACGGTGGCTAAATAAGTAATCATTGATTTCTCATTTCAGGTTCGCATTAGATTATATTCTTCGCGGATTGATGAAGTTAGAGATTCCAATAAGATTAATTTTTCCTCAATTGACAGGGTTTTTCCTTGTTTAATTAATGTTTGTAAAGACATTTTTTTCAAATCAAATTCAGGCACAAGTAGAGCCAATTCTTGTGTTTGTTGATTTTGTAAGTCAGTAATTAATTCTTGTAAAAATAGAGAATCATTACTTAAGTCTGCAATTTCATCTTCATAGTTTTCGAGAGCTTCTAGTTGTTGAATACGGTCACTATAATTTTTGAGAAGGGATTCGAGAGCTTCGATAATAAATTGGATGTCTTTAAATGATAGAGTTTTCA
>SFBL01000130.1 GCA_007095785.1 Microcystis aeruginosa Ma_SC_T_19800800_S464 | reverse complement strand
AAAACCCGCGCCAATCAAGGCACTTAATCCCTTATCACCTCCTAAAAGAGACATTAAGGGTTAAATTTTGCCAAGAAATTGCTTGAAGTTTTGTAAAGCAACTTGACCTAAAGACAGAATTGTGCATAGTAGAAGTAGGCGGAGAGAAGATTGGACGATTACAGGCAACTGAATTACCTATGGAAAACCAACTTTGGCAGCGAATCACCCCCAGAGATAATTTATGTTTGTTTTTATAAATGCACGTCATCAGCTATCGAAGACTACGAGAATTTACGAATAAACACGCTGATTCCCGAATGGCTTTAGAGAATTGGTATAAAATTGCCAGTAAAGGGATTTGGTATAATTTAGTTGAGGTTCAAACAGTATTTCCTAAAGCAGAAGCAGTTGGTAACTTTACTGTTTTTAACATTAAAGGGAATAGTTATCGTCTCATAACCAGTATCGATTATCAGAAGCGGCTAATTTATATCAAGTATGTTTTAACTCAGGCTGAATACGATAAGGAGCAATGGAAAAATGACCCTTACTTTTAATCCAGAAAAATACAAAGAATTACTAGCTCGCCATTTACCTAAAGTTATTAAAACAGAGGAAGAAAATGAAAAAGCTTTGGCTATTGTGGAAGAATTAATGCACCGTCAGCAGCGAACTCCCGAAGAAGATGAACTTTATGAGCTTCTAATTTTTTTAATTGGGAATTTTGAAAAAAGCTTTTATCTACAAGAATCAACCACACCTCATTCTATGTTATTGTTTTTGATGGAGCAGCAAGGCGTTAATAAGAAAGACATAGCCAGAATCCTTGGCTCTGACAAAATTGCCTCGAGTTTAATTGAGGGAAAAGGGTCAATTACCCAAGAACAGGCGAAATTATTAGGACGTTTCTTTCATGTAGATTATAGTTTGTTGATGTAGATGCGTTAACTTTTGACTTCTGACTTCTTTACCGTCCCACCCGCCAAATTTTGATAGTATTGTCCCAACTCCCACTAGCTAAATAGCGGCCATCGGGACTATATACTACTGACCAAACCACATTAGAATGACCGGCAAGAGTACGCAATTGTTTTCCCGTTGCTACCTCCCAAATTTTGATAGTTTTGTCACCATTCCCACTAGCTAAATAGCGGCCATCGGGACTATATATCACTGACCAAACACTACCAGAATGACCAGTAAGAGTACGCAATTGTTTTCCTGTTGCTACCTCCCAAATTTTGATAGTTTTGTCACCATTCCCACTAGCTAAATAGCGGCTATCGGGACTATATATCACTGATAAAACTGGGCTAGAATGACCAGTAAGGGTACGCAATTGTTTTCCCGTTGCTACCTCCCAAATTTTGATAGTATTGTCACTACTCCCACTAGCTAAATAGCGGCCATCGGGACTATATACTACTAAAAAAACCCCGCCAGAATGACCAGTAAGGGTACGCAATTGTTTTCCCGTTGCTACCTCCCAAATTTTGATAGTATTGTCACCACTCCCACTGGCTAAATAGCGGCCATCGGGACTATATACCACTGACAAAACCCAGTCAGAATGACCAGTAAGGGTTTTATCTAAAAAGCGAAGACTAGATAAATCAGATATTAATAATTGAGGACTCGCAGGAAATATTTCATATTTTAAATAACCGTAACCTTGGGTTATTCCTATCCCTAATAACAAAACTCCACCAATAGCTATCATTCTGTTTCTCAGATTATTCTTTTTAACCGGTTGTACTGGTGTTTTTTGGGGTACAGCTAAAGGTGAAACCGGCGGAGAAGGATTAATCTTAGGCATAACCGGCGGTTGTTTTTGAGTTACAACAGGCTGCGGATTTGGTGGTGGTGGAGATGGTTTATTAGGAGTTATAGTAGGTGACTTTAATTGCCGTTCAATCTCATCCAAACGCTGTAAAATAACCCTAGCATTAGCCGGTCTATTCCTGGGCAATCTTCCCATTAACTCGTCAATAAAATCCAATAATAACGGGTGAATATTTTCCGTTTCTTCTCGCCAAGATAAAACATCATTAACCGCATCATAAATTTCTAAAGGATGTTTTCCGGTTAATAAATGTACAAAAGTTCGTCCTAAAGCATAAAAATCTGATTGAATTACCGCTTGGCCATGTTGTTGTTCATTGGGTGTATATCCAGCTGAGGTAATACCTGTTACTTGTTGACCTTTTACCTTTTGGTGATAGGTTTGGGTTTCTTCCCTTGCTGTGCCAAAATCAATTAACACCAACTCGCCACTATTCCGCAACATAATATTAGGGGGTTTAATATCACGATGCAGCCAGTTTTGTTGATGAATTTTATCGAGAATTAAAGTAATTTCTCTCAGCCATTTTAAGGCTCGTTTTTGACTTAACTTATCATACTGCTTTAGCCACTGTTCTAAATTAATCCCCTCCACTTTTTCCATAACTAAACAGTGTAATATTTTCCCCTCCCTCGTGGAATATTGAAAATAGGCATCTGCTTGAGGAACACCAGTAACATTTTGACGACTCAACTCTAATAAAACGTCATATTCCCGTTTAAATAATTCCACTGCCTTCGGTTCATTATTCCATTTTTCTTGTAATACCTTGAGGATTTTGGCTGTAAAACCTTCAAAAACCTCATAAACAACCCCAAAACCGGTCGTATCACTCAATAACCGACTTACTCTATATTTACCATTTAACAACAATTGAGAGCCGCAACTTTGACAGTAACGAGTATTCGAGTTATTATTACTCGGATGCTCCGGTTGAGAACAATCGGGATTAATGCAGTAACAGGGTTTCATCTCGGCTATTTTATCGGGTGAATAATTGAAGGTTCCCTTTACCTGTCTTTGAAGGCATTTTATCATAAGTAAGCTAAAACGGATTTTAACCGCCTATCCTTAGATTAGCTGTCTCGGAGTCTCGACTAGGAAATTAATTTTGCCGGCCTACTTAACTAACACTCCATTCAGAAAAATTTCGGCAATACCTTCGGCCATTTCCTGTAAAGCAAGGGGGGAAGCATTGGCATCTAAAATAGTTTCAGTGGAAAAACCGGCAATTGCAAACATTCCTAGAAAAACTTGGGCGACAATTTTCGGATTCATGGGACGATAGATACCACGATCGATCGCTGTTTGAAAAAAAGCCTCGGCCACATCGGTCATTTTAGCAATTACCTCCGATTGAATCCGCTCTTTTAATTCGGGGTGAAATTGGGCCTCTATAAAACAAACTCGCAATAAATCGCTATTTTCTCGCATTCTCAACACCCTACGTCGCATCACCTGCGCTACCGCTTTATAACTGCCCATTTCGCTCAATTCCGTCAGCAAGTCGGTGAGAATATCCACCCATCCCCTAGTGGCCACTTCAATTAAAATCGCCTTTTTGTTGGGAAAATAACGAAATAAAGTTCCTTCTGCCACATTTGCCTTTCCTGCTAGGTCTTTAGTCGTGGTTCCTTCATAACCCTTAGCGGCAAATAAACGTAAAGCGGCCTGTAGAATACGACTACGGGTATCTTCTTCCCCAGAATTGGTCTGAGTTAGGGAACGTTGAAAAAGACTTTGCATAATTATTGACAGCTAGAACGGGATAGAGCCATTGTCATCCATCAAGTTAGGTGTTTAATCAAATGCTTCATAAAATTTTGAGTAATTGGAGTAACTTGGCCTTTAACAACGAGCGCACGAGCTTGACAATGGGCTACGTTGAGCTATAAATAGATTTCCTCTAGGTTGTTTTGACGGAGATACCAGCAAAGGAATCTTTAAGAAATTACCCAAAATCCCTGAGTATAGATATTGACGGCGCTAGACTCCCAACGTATAGATAAATACTGTTTCTGGAAGCCCATGACTGTGAGCTACGAAAAAATCACCCCACCGACAACAGGCTCGACAATTACTTTTTCTGAGGGAAAACCTCTAGTTCCCGATGATCCGATCATTCCCTTCATCCGTGGTGACGGTACGGGGGTCGATATCTGGCCCGCAACCGAAAAAGTTATCGATGCAGCGATCGCCACAGCCTACGGTGGTCAAAGGAAAATCCATTGGTTTAAAGTCTATGCTGGCGATGAAGCTTGCGAAATCTACGGGACCTATCAATATCTACCCCAAGATACCTTGACAGCAATTAAAGAATATGGTATTGCCATCAAGGGTCCCTTGACCACTCCCATCGGTGGCGGCATTCGTTCCCTGAATGTGGCTCTGCGGCAAATTTTTGACCTTTATGCCTGTGTTCGTCCCTGTCGTTACTATGCGGGAACCCCTTCCCCCCATAAAACCCCAGAAAAACTCGATGTCATCGTCTATCGGGAAAATACCGAGGATATCTATCTCGGCATCGAATGGAAACAAGGCACGGAAATCGCCGATAAACTGATTAATTATCTCAATACGGAACTAATTCCCGCCACTCCCGAACACGGTAAAAAACAAATTCCCCTCGATGCGGGTATCGGGATCAAACCGATTAGTAAGACGGGTTCCCAAAGATTAGTCCGCCGGGCGATCGAACGAGCGCTGACTTTACCGAAACCGAAAAATCAAGTTACGCTTGTCCACAAGGGTAACATTATGAAATATACGGAAGGAGCGTTCCGGGATTGGGGTTACGAATTAGCTAAAAGTGAATTCCGGGATGTGTGCGTCACCGAGATGGAATCATGGATACTCAGCAATAAGGAGAAAAACCCCGATCTGAGCATCGAAGATAACGCCCGCATGGTGGAACCGGGTTATGATGCCCTCACGGACGAGAAAAAAGCCAAAATCTGCCAAGAAGTGACCAGTGTTCTCGATGCTATCTGGGAAACCCATGGTAATGGCCAGTGGCAAGATAAAATTATGGTCAACGATCGCATTGCCGATAGTATCTTCCAACAGATCCAAACCCGTCCCGATGAATACTCGATCCTCGCTACTATGAACCTGAATGGCGATTATCTCTCCGACGCGGCAGCGGCGATCGTGGGTGGTTTAGGGATGGGACCCGGGGCGAATATTGGCGATACTTGCGCTATTTTTGAGGCAACCCACGGCACAGCCCCTAAACACGCCGGTTTAGACCGAATTAACCCCGGTTCGGTGATTCTTTCTGGGGTAATGATGTTGGAATACATGGGATGGCAAGAAGCGGCCGATTTGATTAAAAAAGGCATCGCAGCGGCGATCGCTAATCGACAAGTTACCTACGATTTAGCGCGTCTGATGGAACCTCCCGTGAATCCTCCCCTGAAATGTTCCGAATTTGCCGATGCAATCATCTCCCATTTTGGGGATTAATTTTCCGGTTAGGGTAGCCTGAAAACTGCCCTATTTTTCGGAAAATCCCGTAACTACTGAGGTCTTGACAAATTAGGAAAAAACCAGAACTTCCCCCTTGAGAACTCTAGATATCGGGTTCAAGATGTTCTTATGGTTGTTCTAGGATTGGATTTTTGCCAAAGACTGCTTAAATTCTGCGAGAGAATTAACAGTAGCTGCTAATTTGAGTAGCTCTTCTAAGAGAGCAAGGTTGGTGATTTGGCCGATTATCTCTTCAATTTCTGAAGAAATCTGTCCAAACCGCACAGCTAAAACTGTTTTTATGTCATCACGGCTTTTTTGTAATGCACCAATCTCCTTACCAATTTCCTTACCGCGTTCTATCCCCCGCAACTCCATATTACTTAATAAAGGCATGGTTCTTTCCTCCTCAAATTGTTTAATTTTATTCTCTAAACTCGACTGTAATTGATTCGGTAGTGTCATCATCCTGTCGATGATTTCAAATAGTTTAATTATCTGTTCTCTTTCTAACCCTCGCTCATACAATCCCCTGATTAATGTCCATTTCCACTGTTCCCTCTGTGGCAGGTTCCTAGTAGTAGCTTTTGTTTTCAGGTGTGCCATGACTATTATAGCAAAGAGATTGCTACTTGCTTCTAGTTCTGACCAGCTTTCCTCATAGTCCAGTAATTTGACTGTTGGGAATTTCAGACTCACTTCACAACCAGCGATAGTATAATTATAGGAGTCTGGTCGCCAATTTGCTCGTTCATCTCCTAATATAGCGAGACTGATAACTGGTTTCTGATATAAATCAAAGGCCCGATAGTTATAAATATACATCCTCTGGGAGAAATCTTCTTCGTATTGACTTTGAATTTCAATATGAATCAAAATCCAGATTTCTTCTCCACTGAGTAACCAAACTTTATAGAGTTTGTCAGCGAAACGTTTTTTTGTCTTTGCTGAAGCGGTAATCCGTTTGAGTTCTTTTTCTAGGGATTCGGGAATTTTTGTCCAATCAATTAGTTGGTGAACTTCAGGAAAGAAGAAGTGTAAAAATGCCTCAAAATACTCGGTTAATGCTTCTTTCCATGGTTCATCATAATTGGCGGTTGTTTGGTTCATTGGAGAAGAAAATTACTGAGACTATTGTTCTAAAAGTTGATGTAACTCATCAAAAGAATTAACGGTTAGTGCTAATTTCAGTAACTCGTCTAAAATCGATAATACCGATATTTGATCAACAGCTTGCTGAATTTCTATTGGAATGTCACCCAATCGCATTTTTAACACCATTTTAACATAGTTACGAGCATTTTGTAATGCACCAATTTCCTTCCCAATTTCTTTACCAATTTCCTTACCCCGTTCTATCCCTCGCAATCAAGCCTATGCCGACAATTATAATCCGACTAGACTTCGGCTAGGTAAAAAATTACTATCGCAGACGTTTTAAGCGTTCTTGGAGAATTTGGGCTTGTTTTTCAGACTCTGCTAAAGCTTGCTTCGTTTTTTGGATTAAAGCTTCTGGAGCTTTTTCGACAAAGCTAGGTTTATTCAAGCGATCGCTCAAACTTTTGATTTCCCCTTCTACTTTAGCTAAATTTTTCGCTAATTTCCCAGCCAATACCGATATATCAACCAATCCGGACAGGGGGATGAGGATTTCTACCGTAGCGACAACACCGGCGATCGCTTGATTGACTTCCTCGGTTAATTTGGCCGTCAAAATTAAGTTTTCAATCTTGGCCAAGTCTTTTAAGTACACTTGTCCGCGTTGCAAAATAGCTAATTCTTGACTGTTTTCTGTCTGTAAAATTGCCGTGATCGTTGCCCCCGGTTTAATCCCCGCTTCGGCCCGCAAATTACGCAACACCCGAATACTTTCAATTAATAACTCAAAAGTATTTTCTAAGTCTAGATCGATCAGAGAAATATCAGCTACTGGATAGGTTTGTAAAGCCAAAACCTGCTTATTTTCTTGGGTTAAATGATGCCAAATTTCTTCGGTAATATGGGGCATAAAGGGATGTAATAGTTTTAATGTCCCTGCCAAGATAAAAGCCAAAGTTTGGCGGGCCGTGGCACAGGAAACCGATTCTTTATCCTTCCATAAACGAGTTTTCACTAACTCGATATACCAATCACAGAAATCGCGCCAGATAAATTCGTATAGACCTTTTGCCGCTTCTCCCATGCCATAATTTTCTAGATAATCTCTAGTTTTTTGTACTGTTTGATGATAACGAGATAAAATCCAGCGATCAGCTAATTCCAAATTTTCTAAAGCTGGTTCTCCCAATTCTTCTGGGGTTTTTCCCTCCAGATTCATCATGACAAAACGGGAAGCATTCCAAATTTTATTGGCAAAATTTCTGGCCGCTTCTACGGATTCCGATTCATCGGTTTTACGGTTGTATTGGAGACTGATATCCTGTCCTGCTCCTGCCACTTCTCGGATTAAGGTATATCGTAAAGCATCGGTTCCATATTTATCAATTAAAATTAGGGGATCGATGCCGTTATTGGCAGATTTAGACATCTTTTTGCCGTTTTCATCCCTAACTAAACCGTGAATATAGACATCTTTAAAGGGCATTTGTCCCGTAAAATAGCCCGCCATCATCGTCATTCTTGCCACCCAGAAAAAGATAATATCAAAACCGGTAACGAGGGTTGTGGTGGGATAATAGGTGTCTAGATCAAGGGTTTTTTCTGGCCATCCCATAGTCGAAAATGGCCACAATCCCGAGGAAAACCAAGTATCTAAAACATCAGGGTCTTGTTGAATAATTATATCCTCTCCATACTCTTGTTTGGCCTTAGCTAAAGCGGAGGTTTCATCCTGAGCAACGACGAAGGGAGTATGGTTAGTAATTTCGTTGTTAGTTTCACTGATAATATACCAAGCGGGAATTTGATGACCCCACCACAGTTGTCGAGAAATACACCAATCTTTTAGTTTAACTAACCAATCGCGATAAACTTTTGTCCATCTTTCTGGCACAAAACGGGGCGAATTTTCCTGATCTAAACAGGTTAAAGCTTTTGTGGCTAAAGGTTCAATTTTAACGAACCATTGGGTAGATAAAAGGGGTTCCACGGGAACTTTACCTCGATCGCTATAGGGGACACTATGGCGATAGGCTTCAATCTTAACTAAAAAACCGTCTTCATCGAGTTTTTTAACGACATTTTTGCGGGCAACAAAACGATCTTGACCTGCGAATATTCCGGCATTTTCGTTTAAACTGCCGTCTAAATTCATGATATTAATAAAGGGTAAATTATGGCGTTTACCCATCTCAAAATCCTTAGGATCGTGGGCCGGCGTAACTTTAACGCAACCAGTACCGAATTCGGGATCGACTAATTCATCGGCAATAATCGGGATTTCTCGCCCCATTATCGGTAAAGTGACGGTTTTGCCGATTAAATGGCGATAACGGGTATCTTGCGGGTTGACAGCGACACCAGTATCACCGAGCATGGTTTCGGGCCTTGTGGTGGCGACTTGAAGATAACCGCTACCATCGCTAAGAGGATAGCGAAAATACCAGAGATTTCCCTCAATATCTTTGTTTTCCACCTCTAAATCGGAAACGGCCGACCGGGATTCGGGACACCAGTTAACTAAGTATTGACCGCGATAGATTAATCCGTCCTCATAAAGTTTGATAAAAGCAGTACGGACAGCATGGGAAAGTCCCTCATCCATGGTGAAACGTTCCCGGGTCCAATCGACGGATACCCCCAAGCGTCGCAGTTGATTAACAATGGTACTACCAGACTCCTCTTTCCATTGCCAAGCGCGTTCGAGGAATTTTTCCCTTCCTAGTTGATAACGGTCGGTTTTTTCGGCTTTTAATTGGCGATCGAGTATAGCTTGTACTGCAATACTAGCGTGATCTGTCCCGGGCAGCCAGAGGGTATTTTTGCCGGTCATGCGCTTGTAGCGAACAAGTGTATCAATTAAGGAACTCTCGAAAGCGTGACCCATGTGGAGACTACCGGTAACATTGGGAGGGGGGATGACTATACAGTAGGTTTCGCCGCCTTTTTCGGGGTTTGCTGTAAATATTTCTTGATTTTCCCAATATTGCTGCCATTTGGTTTCTGTGATCTTGGGATCGTATTGCTTCGATAGTTCCGAGGTCATGATGGGGGGATTCTACAATTCTTAGTTCTTTGTCAATTGTCCCACATTTGGGAGAAATCAAATTCCTGTTTAGTTGCCAGCTAAAAATTTTCAAGAGTCCTATTAAGATAGCTGTTATCTTTTGCTGGGGTAAATATGGCTAATGTCTCTCACCAGTATAATAATTGCTATAATCAATTGAGGGACTCAATCAATAAGTGGGTAGGTATTAAAAACTTTCAGATGCCCCCTTATTAAGGGGGGATTAAGGGGGGATCGAACCTAAAATCCATTTTTAATTTAATTATAACCAGCTACTTAAATTATGACCATAGCAACGGATAAAAGCACCTATAGCTTTGCCGAATATTTACAACTAGAGGAAACGGCAGCCTATAAAAATGAGTATCAAGATGGAGAAATCGTACCGATGACAGGAGGCACTACCGATCATAATAAAATTGCTCTCAATTTTGCCGCTTATTTAAAATTTGCCCTCAAAGGACGGAAATATAATATTTTTATCGGTGATGTGAAATTATGGATAGCGCAATATCGTCAAGCAACCTATCCCGATGTGATGCTAATTGAGGGTGAACCGATTTATTATGAAACTGGTAAGACAACTGTTACCAATCCCAGATTAATAGTAGAAGTCCTCTCAAAATCAACTCAAAATTATGACCAGGGCGATAAATTTCTCTATTATCGTTCGCTGCCGGAATTGCAAGAATATATTCTCATTAGTCAAAGTCGTCCCTATGTCATGCAGTATAACAAAACTGAAGAAAATAAATGGTTATTAACGGAATACGAGGGCGAAAATGCCAGTTTATCTTTAACTTCTGTTAATTTCGATCTCAGTTTTCAGGAAATTTACGAAGGGGTTGCCTTTAATATAATCAATGATTAAACCAGTTGTTTTAATCAGCTTAAGTTAACCAAAAAATCAATCAATTATGACCATAGCAACAGATAAAAGTACCTATAGCTTTGCCGAATATTTAGAATTAGAGGAAACGGCAGCCTATAAAAATGAGTATCAAGATGGGGAAATCGTACCGATGACAGGAGGCACTACCGATCATAATAAAATTGCAGGTAATTTTTACTTTTATTTACGCCTAAAGTTACCCCAGTCTAACTATAAAATATTTATCGGTGATGTTAAAGTATGGATAGCGCAATATCGTCAAGCAACCTATCCCGATGTGATGCTAATTGAGGGAGAACCGATTTATTATGAAACTGGTAAGACAACTGTCACCAATCCCAGATTAATAGTAGAAGTCCTCTCAAAATCAACTCAAAATTATGACCAGGGCGATAAATTTCTTTATTATCGTTCGCTGCCGGAATTTCAAGAATATATTCTCATTAGTCAAAGTCGTCCATATATCATGCAGTATAACAAAACTGAAGAAAATAAATGGTTATTAACGGAATACGAGGGCGAAAATGCCAGTTTATCTTTAACTTCTGTCAATTTCGATCTCAGTTTTCAGGAAATTTACGAAGGAGTGATATTTAACGATTTGCCTTGAATTTTCGTTTTTTTGCCAGTATTCTCGCCAAAGAAGTCCAGAAATCGATCTCTATAGGCTCAATTTCGCTGCTAAAGCGATCGCTACCGGGAAAATGCGATGTTCTTGCACTTGAATGCGTTCGTGGAGACTTTCGGCAGTATCATCGGGGAGAATGGGAACCACTGCTTGCATTAAAATTGGGCCACTATCTACCTCTGTGCGAGCGATATGCACAGTACATCCGGTCACTTTTACCCCTGCCGCTAAAGCTTGTTCCACGGCACGCACACCTTTAAAACTGGGTAGTAAACTAGGATGGATATTGATCACGCGATCGGGAAAAGCATCTAGTAAAACCGGGGTGACAATTCGCATCCAGCCCGCCATAATTACCCATTTTACGCCGTATTCTTGGAAAGTTTTGACTATAGCTCGATCGAGTTCTTCTCTGGGTTTAAATTGACGATGATCGAGGAAAACCGCAGGGATATTGTAGTGAGCGGCTTTTTCCTTTACCTTAGCATCGGGATTATTGTAGATGAGGACAGAAATCCGGGCATTTAGCTGTTTTTTGGCGATCGCTGCTGCCAAAACAGCAAAATTGGAACCACTACCAGAAGCCATCACTCCTAAAGAGAGGGTTTCCTCTAGGGGAATATCGGCCAAACTGAGATCGGGAGAAATTAAACTTGGGGAAATTGTCATCATATTTTATAAGCGAGTTCGAGTGCATTGCAAAAGCTATTGAGGCGATTCAGCAAAGCATTATAGTAAGAATAAGCATCATCCCGTTCCTCTTGGAGATAGGCATACAAGGTTAGCTCTGGCTCTGAAGCTAGGTGATTTTTAGGGATATCGAAACCGACTTCCGTTAGGCGCGTCGATGCGATCGCAACTAGCAGCGCCCCAATGGTATTGGACTCCCCATTGTGAAGATCCCTCAGTCCGGGTAAGATGATCTCGGCCCCTGGCAACTCATTGAGATTCATGATTGTTTCTCCCCTGGTGGATATTCAAAACGTTCAATGAAGTTCTCGACTCTGCTTCTCAGCACATCTGGGTTAAGGGAGGGGAATCGGATTAGTTCCGGTGCAATCGCTTCAAAGCATTCCCCTAGCTCATTCAAAGAGAATAATTTGTGTTCGTACATAGCTTCAATATCTTTCAAGTCACGGTCAAATCCTCTCGATAGTTTAGAAAGAGCTTGGGCTGTAAAATCATAGTGATAGAAAGAAATTTGACCTCGTTTGCCAATAAATACGCTTCGCTCGCGCCATCCCGGAATAGGGGGCAGAAAATCCTGCGGAGATGCCAGTTCAATGTTGATGTTCAATTCTTTTTTCAGCTTGGCGATCGCTGGAAAAATGCCCGATGGTTCGGGATCTAGACGGATATCCACATCGACTGTGGAATTGCGCCATCCCACCAGTAAGGCACTCGCTCCACCTGTAAAGTAGATAGTGCCTGAACCCTGAGCTTCTTTACCTAAGATTTGCATTAGGCGTTCTAACTTCTGAGCGTCAACGTTTGCACGCATTTTTTGGCCGTGATTATCTGCCTCAAGTTACCAGTTTAGTTTAGTGCCTACTCAAAAGTAAATTCTACAACTGAATCGAAAAAATCCCCATCCCCCTATCTGCCCTATTCGCGTTGTTTCAATCCGGTTTCAATAGCGGCAATTACTGTATCGAGGACTTTAACACGGGCGAAATACTTATCATTTGCCGCCACAATCGTCCAGGGGGCGACGGGGGTGCTAGTGCGGGCTACCATGTGATTAACTGCCACATGGTAGAGGGGCTGTTTTTCTCGATTGCGCCAATCTTCATCGGTGAGTTTATGCTGACGATAGGGGTTATTTTGGCGTTCCTCGAAACGATTTAACTGTTCTTCCGGGCTAATATGTAACCAGAATTTGACTAAAACACAGCCAGAATGGGTTAATTGCGCCTCAAACTCGTTAATTTCTTGATAGGATCGTCGCCACTCCATATCTTTAGCGAATCCTTCCACTCTCTCCACTAAAACCCGTCCATACCAACTGCGATCGAATATACCGATAGTTTTGGCCGCGGGCAATTTCCGCCAGAAGCGCCAGAGATAATGATAGCGGTGTTCTTCCTCCGTCGGGGCAGCAAAGGGAATAACTTGGTAACTGCGAGGATCGAGGGTATCGGTTAAGCGTTTGATTGCACCACCTTTGCCAGCGGCATCCCAACCCTCAAACAGGACTAAAACGGGGATATTTGCCTGAAAAATCTTTAATTGCAGTTTTCTTAATTCTACCTGTGCCTCACGCAAACGGATTTTATAGTCTTCTTTTTCCAATTTGGCACTTAAATCTACTCTCCCCAGATAATCGGGTTCTGTGGGCAGTAATCGGGCTTGGGGTGGTAGATTGGCAGGAGGTTCGATCGGTAATTGGCGCTGATCCAAAGCTTGAGCGATCGTACCAACTAATTGGGAGAGAACTTTTACCCGGGCCCAACGTTGACAGTTGCCCTCCACCAATGTCCAAGGGGCGGCCCCCGTGCTAGTGTAGGTAATCATTTCCTCGGCTAAACTGGCATACTCATCATAACGTTTGGCCTGTTGCCAATCTTCCGGACGCACGCGCCAAGATTCTAGCTCATTTTCGGCGTATTCTTTGATGCGTGACTTTAATTCCTTTTGACTGAGGTGAATCCAGAATTTAGCGATTGCGACCCCATCATCAAATAATTGTCGCTCAAAGGTGTTGATATCGCGCATGACCAGGGGAATCTGGGAGGAGGGCAATTTGTTCAAGAGTCGATCCTCTAGTAGATGAGTGTACCAACTGTGATAAAAAATGCCGATACTGCCTTTTGCTGGCAGTTTTTGCCAAAATCTCCACAAAAACGGGTAACTTTCCTCTTGGGAGGAAGGGGTTAAAATGGGATGGACGGTAAAACCGCGAGGATCCATATAGTTAACCATTTTTTTGACTAAAGTTCCCTTCCCTGCCGCTGCCCAACCTTCCAAAACCACCACCACGGGTAATTTACACTCCCAACAGGACTGCTGTAGCGATCGCAGTTGTTCCATTAAATCTTTAATTTGTGATTGATAAGTTTCTTTGTCAAGGGAAAGAGATAGATCGAGGGGACTTAACATGATGGTCAACTAAAAGGAAAATTAGGGTATAAAGTTATAGACAAGTCAATTTCAAATAGGTATGATCGCGTGTCTCAAGTTAAACCTACCATTCTCGTTACTGGCGGTGCGGGTTATATTGGTTCCCATGCGGTTCTAGCGCTCAAAAATGCCGGTTATTCCGTCATCGTACTCGATAACTTATCCTACGGTCACGCCGAAATCATTAAGGATGTGTTAAAAGTTGAGTTAATTGTCGGTGATACCAGGGATCGATCGCTGCTGGATAATTTATTTGCTAGTCGTGATATCGCCGCCGTCATGCACTTTGCCGCTTTTATTGCCGTGGGGGAATCGGTCGAAGAACCGGCTATTTACTATCAAAATAATGTTAGTGGTAGTCTGACTCTTTTGCAAGCGATGATCGCCGCCGATGTGAAGAAATTTGTTTTTTCTTCCACCTGTGCCATTTATGGAATGCCGAAGGAAATTCCGATGACGGAAAGTCATCCCCATCATCCCCTCAGTCCCTACGCAGCCAGTAAGGAAATGGTGGAACAAATTCTTAGGGATTTTGATCCGGCCTATGGTTTAAAATCGGTGGCTTTCCGTTATTTTAATGCTTCAGGAGCCGATCCCAGTGGTTTATTAGGGGAAGATCACCAACCGGAAACCCATTTAATTCCCTTGGCTTTATTAACTGCCCTGAAAAAACGGGATTCCCTGTCAATTTTCGGCACGGATTATGATACTCCCGATGGTACTGCTGTTCGGGATTATATCCATGTTAATGATTTGGCCCAGGCTCACGTTTTAGGTTTAGAATATCTCTTAAATGGTGGCGAAAGTAATGTGTTTAATTTAGGTAATGGTAACGGTTTTTCTGTGCGGGAAGTGATTGAAACAGCGCAAGCGGTAACTGGTTTAGATATTCCTGTAATCGAAAGTCCCAGAAGGGCAGGTGATGCCCCCATTTTAATCGGCAGTAGTGATAAAGCTAAACAGGTTCTCGGTTGGCATCCCCAATATGCCGATCTCAAGGTAATAGTTGAACACGCCTGGAATTGGCATCAAAAAAGACACGCTTAACAGCGATCGACTGCTAAACTTTAGTATTATCAGATTGAACAATTCTATCAGTCGATAACAGTAAAAAACTACTAAGTAGGTGGGTGGAATTAAATATAAGATCAACGTAGGTTGGGTTGAAGCATGAAACCCAACGCCCGCATAGTTTACGAAGTGCGCTAACCCATCCTACAAATAATTGTGCCTCCCTACTTAGAGGCTGATAGTTTACTGCTATAAGCTTCTCTAGAATCCTCTCGAATACCTTGCTATGAATAACAAAATAATCTTAACATTTATAGGCTTGACTTTTTTGGCAAGTTGTGCTGATAGTAAACAGTTTCAATGTCAAAAAATCTATCGGATTGCCAACGAAGTGGCCCAAGAAACCAAATCCTTAACCAAGGGTCAAGGGACAGAAATTGACCAAAAAAGTTGGCTATTAGCCGCCGATAAAATCGAACAGGCCGCAGAAAATATGAAAAAATTAGCAGTGAAGGATCCTGAACTAGAAAAATATAAGACCGCTTTCGCTCAAGTTTACGAAGATTATGCCACTGCCACTCGTGAAATAATTCAAGTTATCGAAACTCGCAATAAAAACGGGGCAAAATTAGCACAGGAAAAGGTAAGAAAAGCCGGACAATTAGAAAAAGAAACTGGCGAAGCTTTTAATACCTATTGTCAAGCACAGTAAAGCAGTTATCAGTTAGCAGTTATCAGTTAGAAGGTGTTGGGGTTTTGGAGTATTAGTGGAAATTTCCCCATTTCCCCATTTCCCCATCACCTCACTCCTGACTTTACGGTTTAATTGCGTACAAAGTGCCGACATTTTTACTGCGAGGCATCCGGGAGAAGATGATAAAACCGAAGTCTTGCAGATGTTTGACTAAAGCATCGGGACCCTTTTTATGCCATTCCATCATGATAATTTTCATCTGTCCTAATTGACCAGTTGCCGCTAAAGAATTGAGGATTTCGTATTCAGAACCTTCACAATCAATCTTGGCAACAATATCGCTATCGGGATAGTCAGAGGTAATACCTTTAAACACATCGGTGAAAGGTTTAAGAATTAAATCGGCTGTAGCGGTTTGTTTCGAGGCAAAAGGTTTTAATTGGTTGTCAATACCAGAAATACCAACACTACCTTTAACATTGTAATCGTATTCGACTTGAATAATTTCATCCCGATCGCCGACTCCATAATCAAAAGCTTTAATCTTCTCCGCTAGATTAGGATTGAGGGCAAAATTTCTTAAAGCTTGGTCGTAGGTAGCCTTAAAAGGTTCGTAACTATAGACAGCTTTCACATTAGCTCGATTAGCAAAAAAGAGACTAGCAAAACCCGTATTCATACCAATATCGATCGCTACACAGGGCTTATCATAGAGGAAATTATATACACCTAAAAGGAAAATTTCATGGGCGATATCTAAATCCTGTCCCGTCTCGATAATTAGCTTAACTCCATCGATCTCGATAATTAGTAACCCGTTCTCATCGATATAAAATTTACAATCGGCCAGATATTTTAAGGCGTTAGCTTTGTTAAAAACTTTACTACCCAAGAGGAAATCCTGCTTATTTTTGCTTAAACTGATACCTAAAGGTTTATAGAAAAGTTGCCCAGACTTAGTATCATATTCTACATAATTGGGATTAATATTATGCTCTGCCAACTGACTAGACCAATATTGATCAGCAATATGGGGATAAGTCTTAAATTGCCGATAGCGTTTATGTGCATCTAACAGTTTTTGGTAAAGCATTGCTTGTCTAGCCTCAATTTTTTAGGATTGCTGGAGTTAATTTTATGGACAAGTCTGACAAAGTTTGATAGGCTTGTCAAGAAAATCCCTCGTCTCTGAGCATCAGAAGTCAGGAAACCCATCTCAAACAAGGTAACACAGACCATCAGGAGTTAACAAGCCTTGAATTACTCTGATTTTATATTTTGGTGGATATTAATCCTTTTTAGCGTTCCTTTCTTAACGGCACGCTACCTGGCGAAGTCCTTCAATCTCTGGCGAGGTGTTTTTGATGGGGTCGGATTGGCGGCGCTGTCCCTAATCCTGTTTTATTACGCCAGTCGTACCAGTTTTTTCGTTTTCATCGTCTCCCTAGCCTTTAACTACATTATGGTCTGGCTAGTGCTGAAAATGGGCGGCTGGAAGGCGAATCTCCTAGCCACTATCGTTATCGTCATCGATATTCTCGTCCTTGCCTACTTCAAGTATTTCGGCTTTTTTGTCGAGGAAATCATCGGATTATTCGTTTCTCTCCCCCCTAACTGGAAGGAACTTTCCCCAATTCCCGTGCCTAGCCAAATACCACCGGGGGTATCCTTCTATACCTTCCAGATGGTGGCTTTCGTGGTGGACTCCCTACGCGAAAAGAAAAAGAAACCCCTAGCCGTTCTCGATTATGTCAATTTTATCTCCTTTTTCCCGCAAATTGTCGCAGGTCCGATCGAGCGTCGCCGGGATTTATTACCACAAATGGAGGGATTTCGCCTCAAATTTACAGGAGAAAACTTCGAGAAGGGTTTGCGTTGGCTTTCCCTCGGTTTATTTATGAAATTTGTCCTCGCCGATAACATTGCTCCCTACATCGAATTAGATAAGATGATCGATAATGCTTGGTATATCTGGTTTGAGGCCTTTTTATTCACCCTGAGAATCTATTTTGACTTCGGCGGTTATAGCTTTATTGCTGTTGGTTTAGCCTATTTTGTCGGCATTAGATTGGAATTAAACTTTTTAGCACCCTACACATCCCAAAGTATTAACGAATTTTGGCGACGTTGGCATATTACCCTTAGCACTTGGTTTCGAGATTATGTGTTTTTACCCCTGATGGGTTCCAATAAAAATTGGGCGCCTTTTTATCTATTCATTACCTTTACTCTTTCAGGTTTCTGGCACGGTGCAGCTTGGAATTTTATCTTTTGGGGTGCTTACCACGGGGCATTATTATTATTACTGCGTTATCTAGGCCGACCTTTCTATGCTTTTGTCGGGAAATACGTTTCTCAGCCGCAAATTGTCTCCTGGGCCTTAACGCAATTGGCTGTCATTTTTGGCTGTCTCTTTTTCATGGAGATTAACACCAGAAGATTAATCGGCAAAGTGCTGGTTATTGCCAATCCTTTCAATTATTCCTTAGCTAATATCGGGGAAATTTTTAGTTCCTATACTCTCAATCAAGGAGCAGTTTTAAGCGTGGCTTTAGTTCTTGGTATCATTGTTTTAATCCTCGAACATCTGGCTATTGCTCAGAAAAAGTTTGAATATGAACTATTACTATCGCCTTGGCTGTCTAAAATATTGCTAGGTTTAACTATTCTCCTAGCTTCCACTAATACCGGTGACTTTATTTACTTTGAATTCTGATGAATACTAAATCCTTTAACATTTTCCCCTGGTTAGCTTCTCTGGGAGTCGCTTGGTCCCTCGGCTTTGTTTATAATGTCATCTACGGCGGCGAATTAAGCTGGTTGCGGATGATGTACGAAGAAAAATCAGCGATCGCAGCTAGGGTCGAAGGACCGCGGCGTTTAATCGTCACGGCAGGATCGGGAGCGCATTATAGCATAAATTCGGAATTAATGGCCAAAGAATTGGGAATGCCTGTGGTTAACTTCGGTTTACAGGGGGACATCGGGTTAAATGTCATTGCCGCTATGATTCTCGAAAAAGCACGCCAAGGGGATGTCATTCTGCTGATTCCTGAATATCTCATGCTCATGGATGAGGACGGTTTTAATCGCGGCGAAGGACTTTGGGGGTCCGCACCTTTTAGCGTCGCTATTGGCAAACCGGGGTTAGGTGGGATACCTTTAAAAACCATGATCGAGGATACTTGGTTATTAGGTATTCCGGGGATGCGTCCAGTTACTAAATCCACGGTTGATTTATTCACCAAAGGCAGAATGACGGGTTATCTTTCCGATCCAATGACTAATACAGGTGATCCGACTATAGTTAAGGAAAGAACGGGGAAATGGTGGCAAATGACCTTTGATACTGCTGCTTCTCCTCACTCGATTAAAGCTATTGAAAAACTCAAGAAAGATTTAGAAGCAAAAGGGGCGACTTTAGTGGTTTCTTTGCCCTGGGTTTATGCCAAAAATGATGGTAAAACCGTTGCTAATATTCGCAAATCTGCCGAAGAATTAAGTCGGGTTGTGCCAACAATTTATGACCCAAAAGACTTGAATATTAAGACCGATTCTACTATTTTTGCTGACACTCACTATCATCTTTTGCCCCCGGCGAGAATTATTCGTTCAGAACAATTAGTTTCGGAACTGAAACCCATCTTAAACACAACTGAGAATAAAAATCCATGAATAAACCTATAACTAAGATTTGCATTCTGGGGGGGGGTTTTGGTGGTTTATACACGGCGCTCGATCTGAGTCGATTAACAGCAGTAAAATCAGGTCAATGGCAAATAACTTTAGTCGAACCGAAAGACCATTTTCTCTTTACTCCCCTTCTCTATGAACTAATTACAGGAGAATTACAACGCTGGGAAATTGCCCCCTCCTACCGTCAATTATTAACAGGAACTCAGGTTAATTTAAAACCTCAAAAAGCCAGTAATATTGACTTAAACAATCATCGAGTATATTTAGAAAATGAGGAAGTTATAGATTATGATTACCTCGTTTTAGCGGTGGGAGTGCGGAATCGTTGGCCGGCTATACCGGGGTTAGCCGATTATGGGCTAACTTTTCGGAGTTTAGAGGATGTGGAAAAATTACAAACGGCAATTCATGACTTAGAAACTCAAGGAAAATCCTCAATTGATTTAGCAATTATTGGCGGCGGTCCCAATGGGGTAGAATTAGCCTGTAAGGTGGCTGATCGTTTAGGAAAAAAAGGCAAAGTTCATCTAGTGGAAAAGAACGAGGAAATACTGCAAAACTTCCCTAAATCGGTGCGTGTTGCTTCCTATCGTTCCCTTTTAGCCAAGAATGTTAGTCTCTATTTAAACACAGGATTAAAGGAAGTTGCAGCTAATTCCATAACCGTATTTAAAGATAATACAAATGAAGTCATCTCCATTGATTTATTATTGTGGACAGCAGGAACCCAAGCACAGGATTGGATCAATAATTTAGATTGTCAGAAAACAGCACAAGGCAAATTATTAACCCGTTCCAGTTTACAATTAATCGACTATCCCGAAGTTTTTGCCGTTGGGGATATAGCCGAAATTTATCCTAGTAAACAGGTAATTCCTGCCACAGCACAAGCAGCCTATCAAGCAGCCAGTGTAGTAGCCAAAAATATCTCGGCAGTGATCAGAAAAAAATCACCCCAACCCTATTATTATCTCCATTTAGGTGATATGTTAACCCTGGGTAAACAATCAGCCCTTGTCTCCAGTTTTGGCATTAATATTACTGGTAGATTAGCCGATATAATGCGTCGTTTTGTCTATATACTGCGTTTACCCAGCAAACGCCATCAGTTGAAAGTGTTTCAACATTGGGCAAAAAAAATTCTTCTCCGACTCCGTTATTCACAGGTGTTATCTAATACTAAATCCGTTGAGTATAGGCTACATATCAGGAGAGGAAAAAGGCAAAAGGGAGAATAAATAATCAGTTTTTAATAACTGGATTTAGTATCATCCCATCGCTGCTCTTCTTCGAGTTCTGCCAAAATTAGGGTTGCGATCGCGTCCTGTTGATCGGTTGACAAAGTTTTTAATTGGGCGATCGCCTGCTCAAGTCGTTCAGTCATATACAACATCCAACCTATAGGGCTTAATATAGTCTAGCTTCCACGTTGCTGCAGCCACTGCTACCCAGTGCCTTCGGCATCGCAACTAAACTCACAGCCTCAATAAATGTGCATGGTGCGTTCCCAAAAAATTGATCGGTGGAGCAGTAGGAGCCAGATTAGGAAACGCACCCTACAAGATTGCGATCTCACTAATTAGAGGAGCTGAAGTAGTTGCAAAGACTCAATATCTCTACGGTCTAACGTTCTGGTTGAGCGGCAGCAGATCAACCATAGCGATCAACGAAAGGCCTCTCAACTGTCCGCTCCAAGCAGGTTGTTAGCCCTTACACAATTGGCTACAATAGCCCTACACAAGCTACGAGAGAAAAGTATGCCTGAATTAAAAATTAGCATTAGTGAGGCTGCTCACAAAACGCTGTTAGCACTCGTTGACTCCTCTGGGGATACGCTCCCAACAGTATTAGACAAAGCCATCGAAAATTATCGCAGATATGTTTTTCTAGTTCAAGCGAATGAAGCCTTCGCCGCCTTAAGGAAGAATGAGACTTTATGGCAAGAGGAAATTTCTGAAAGGCAGACATGGGAGCAAACTCTCGCTGATGGAGTAGAAGGGTAGTGGCAGAAATTACCAGAGGAGAAATATGGCTAGCAGACCTTAATCCAGTAAGGGGGCATGAACAGGCTGGTAAGCGTCCATGTTTAGTGATTTCAGTAGACCTGTTTAATCAGGGTGCATCTGGCTTAGTTGTTGTTTTGCCAGTAACTTCTAAAGACAAAGGAATCCCTTTTCACCTAAAAGTGGAACCCCCAGAGGGAGGAGTGAAAATGCCAAGTTTTATCAAGTGCGAGGACGTAAGATCAATCTCAGTAGAACGACTTGAGAAGCGATGGGGAACTGTATCCTCAGAAACGCTGGCATTGGTTGAAGACAGACTGAGAATCTTAATGGGACTGTAATGAAGATAGTTTCACCAATTTGCGCTCCAAGCCCAGGTTTTAGTTTGCATTCTTCCACTGTTCCAATGCCACCTTCGTGTGACTGTACCATTCTGAATTTGATTACGATTAGGCTTGCCCTCGTAACGCGCCGATAGACTAACCAGTGCCTTCGGCATTGCACTTAAACTCACATCTTTAATCAATGTGCATGGTGCGTTCCCTACGGCGATGGCTACACTGTCAGCGATCGCACTTGATTTACGGTCGGTTCTGTCTCAAGTGTCAAAGTAGTCATGCCATGTATCGAGTAATGTTGTTTGATGTTCTATCACCAGCCTATCAATTTGATTCAACTCATGTTCTTTAAAGCCTATGTTAAAATCATAGTGATTAGGCTTATCAACTCCGCCTATGGATGAAAGCTTTGAATGGGATGAAGATAAAAATCGTTTAAACCAACAGAAACACGATGTTTCCTTTGAATTAGCACAATACGCATTTTTTGACCCCAACAGAGTTATCGTACAAGATCTGGCTCACAGTCAAGAAGAAAATCGATTTTACTGTATGGGGCAAGTCAATGAAGGAATTATCACAGTACGCTTTACTTACCTGGAAGGAAAAGTTAGAATTTTTGGAGCTGGTTATTGGCGAAAAGGACGTAAACTATATGAACAGCAAAATAACTTATACTGATGAACCAATGGAACTGGGACAAGTCGTTAAAGATTTTTTACCGCCTCCAGACCAGTTAGTTCCTAAAGGTAAAACCAAAACTACTCAAGTAACATTAGAATTAACAGAAGAAAGTGTAACCTTCTTTAAATCTCAAGCAGCTCGAAAGCAAATTTCTTAGGAAAAAATAATCGAATTACTGGTGGAACAATATGCTCATGAATGTATATCTGATGGTTAAACGCTTCATAAGAGCATTGTCTAACCGACATTATAGCTGACTTGAAAAAGGTGCGTTACACTCGCGTTTTCGCACCCTACACGATCAGCATCGCACTTAAACTCACAACTTTAATCAATGGGCATGGTACGTTCCCAAAAATCGATCGGTGGAGCAGTAGGAGCCACATTAGGGAACGCACCCTACGGCGATGGCGTGCTGCTACGCAGTGCCTTCGGCATCGCACTACAATTGCTCCAGCAGCATATCGTACTCTGCATGGGAACCAACCCAGAACCAAATCACCGTATCATCCTCTAATTGACCGACAGCACGATAATCCCTATTGATGCGTGCAGAATAGATGGGCAGCTGTGGATGGACTTTCTTGAATCGCAAGCTGGGATAGCTTGGGTCTTCTTTGAATTGCCGATACGCTTTACGGGTCTGCTCTTGAATCGGTTTTGGAAGCTCTGCAAACATCTCCCGAAAACGAGCAGTGGTACAAGACTTCACAACGTTTCTGGGTCTAATTCTTGAGTCTTGCCCAATCGATGTTCTGCCATTGCTTCGGCTGCTAGTTTAGCCAGCAAGTTTGGTGAGCCGGCAAAGGAGTCATTCCATCGCTTTTCTTCTTCGAGTTCTGCCAAAATTAGGGTTGCGATCGCGTCCTGTTGATCGGTTGACAAGGTTTGTAATTGGGCGATCGCCTGCTCAAGTCGTTCAGTCATATACAACATCTAACGTATAGGGCTTAATATATTCTAGGCTCCACGTGGCCACAGCGATGGCGTACTGCTACCCAGTGCCTTCAGCATCGCACTTAAACTCATACCTTCAATCTATGGGCATGGTGCGTTCCCAAAAATCGATCGGTGGAGCAGTGGAATCCAGATTAGGGGACGCACCCTACGGCTATATTATCCCTTGTGAATTCGATAGGTCACGGTGTAATCCCAACTCGAATACCATCCTCCTTTTTTTCGGAGAGTCCAAAACTGGGCGTGGCTCCCACTGGGAATTGCTGAAACTGGCAAATCACGCTTGAGTTGTCCCAATTCATCATCTTTATCCAGCATCATTGCGAGTCCTACACCCGCAATCGCAAGCGGAAGAATTGTTCCCGTAATTTGGGCAGGGGGATAGGGAACCGCTTTTAAGCCCGCAGATATGGCACTTCCCACTTTCGTCACCATTTCACCATGCTTTGACCAGTCTTTGTTCGCGTCTTCATCATATCCAGCCAAGGCAATGTACAAAGTGTTGTTTTCAGGTACGTCATCATCAAATATAATACCGCCCCCTTTACCAAATGGTTTGCGCTGCTTGTCGTTAATTTTAATAGGAACAGTCAAGACTGGGCGAATTTTCAGATCATCGCCTGTCGCTCCTAATTTTGAGTAAGAACCGACACCACCCAAGATGTAAAATTCATCCGCACCAGTAACATCCTCAGTGTCACGGCAATATACATCAACCAGCTCAATTCGAATTCTAGTCATGGCTTTTAACTCTATGTAGGTACTGTTATTCGAGGGTTGCCGCATAACTGTTAATTATACGGAAACTCTTTGCATAACACTCTTCAGAGTAACGATATGGGTCAACTTTCTGTATGTCACTCCATTTAGGCGCAATCGCAAGAAACTTCCCCTAGATCACACTCAAAAGCGTGTCAACCAGATGAGCTTACTGCAAACAATCTCCTTTTAAGGAGACTGATCATCTGTGTGGGAGTAAGAAGAATAGGGATAATTTTCCAGAAATATAGTCTTCAAAGCCTTGCCTAGCAAGACTCCTACGAATGATAAGCACTGATTATCACACAAAGTCGAGAAGAGCCAGATTCTTTATCTGACTGCACTTTGTCACAAAATTTCACTATTATTTCAGGTGCGGTGATTTGTTATAGCGGTTTTCAGTCTAATAAAGTATGGTAAATCCCTTGTTATGCCGCTGCAATCCTTCTTTTCAAATACAAAAACATGAATCTGCCTGTTATTGATGTGCCTCCATATACGCTCGTAGCAATTGATTGATCTGTGTTTGATAGCCACGCCCTTGAGACTTAAACCACTCTAATACATCGCTATCAATGGGGAGTGTAACTTGAGCCTTGGCTTTTGTAGCAGGTAAACCCCGCCGCACTACCGCCTTAGCAAACATTTCTGGCGTAATCTCTGGACAATCTGATAAATCAATATCTTCATCGCTCATCGCATCCAATCGTTGCCAATCAGTTTGAGAGTTGCTCGAAGTAGGTTCGTTGTTCATATTTCGTCGCTTTTCTTGCAGAAATAATACGGGTGCAATCCTCACGTTCTGTATGGACAACGGCAATCACTCGCCCTTGCAACAAACCGAATGTAACAAAACGCTGCTCTCCATAACCGTAACGATCGTCCTCAACCGTTACGATATCCCCATCAAACACGGCTGGAACATCGGTAAAATCTATTCCGTGCTTACGAAGATTAGCAAGACGTTTTGCTTCATCCCATTCATATTCCATAACCGAACGACAGCTACAATAACCAATTGTAGTTATAAATTGTCGTTACAGCTATCCATGCCAAGCAATTTTTATCGTCAATGAATGCCCCGCAAGCAACTTCAAGCCACTGTCCTCGCCCTTGGACTTGCCGCACGCATAACTACATATTACAGGTCAACTTTCTATATAACACTCTCCAGAGTAACGATATGGGTCAACTTTCTGTATATCACACCCAAAAGCCTGTTAACCAGATTAGCTTACTGCAAACAATCTCCTTTAAGGAGACTGATCACAGAAGCTTTCTAGAGTTCTAGCAAAGATTCTTATATCTGACTGCACTTTGTCACAAAATTTCACTATTATTTTGACACTTTTAATGGTTGGAGAGGAAACATTAATCGCCAAGTATGGTCAATTTTTGTCCAAAACATTTGAGTAAATGACCTAAATAAGTCGCTAGACATAGCGCTATTTTCTTTGTTCCCAAAAAGCTGGACATCCTCGTGCTTTTGGCAAATTTAAGACTATTGAATAGGGGAAATTAACCAATAATTAATACAAAGTTATGGTGCGTTAATTTAAGCAATAACACACCCTAACTTTGTATTAATGCAAGAAATGACGAATGCCTGTTAAGACCATAATTAAACCTAACTCATTAGCAGCATTAATCGAATCCTGATCTTTTAAAGAACCTCCGGGTTGAACAATTGCCTCGATACCAAACTGGGCCGCCGTGCGAACAGAATCATCAAAGGGGAAAAAACCATCACTAGCCAAATAGCCACCTTTAGCCGCTTCTGCTGCTTGTTCAAGGGCAATTTTTACCGAACCAACGCGATTCATTTGCCCCGCACCAACGCCTAAAGTAGTTTGATTTTTTGTCACCACAATAGCGTTAGATTTAACGTGCTTAGATACTTTCCAAGCAAACAGTAATTCCGCTAATTGTGCGGCAGTGGGTTGTTTTTCTGTCACCACGCGCCACTCATCTGGGGTTTCTATTACGTCATCCGATGCTTGCACTAGAAAACCGCCAGCGATAACTTTTACTGTTTGTTTTTCTCCCCTGCTTAAATCTGGCAGCAATAAAATCCGCACTTTTGACTTTTTAGCGAGTATATCCCGGGCGACCGGGCTACAATCGGGGGCAACCACGCATTCTAGGAAGGTTTTCGTTAATTCTTTAGCGGTTGCTTCATCTATGGCTTGATTTAGGGCAACAATACCCCCAAAAGCGGAGGTAGCATCGGCGTTAAAAGCTTTAGTATAAGCTTCCACTAAACTACCACCGATCGCCACCCCACAGGGATTAGTGTGTTTTAAGATAGCGGCGGCCGGTTCTTCCCTGCCGAATTCGGCGATTAAACGGCGGGCTGCTTCCAAATCGACTAAATTGTTATAACTTAGTTCTTTTCCCTGTAATAAGGTCGCTTTTCCCCAACCGTGAGCCATTGTACCGCTACCATACCAAGTGGCACTTTGGTGGGGATTTTCGCCGTAACGCAGGGTTTGCAGGGCATTTCCCGCCAAATTAAAGCGCGTCGTTTCCCCGTTTAAGCTGGCGAAATAGGATGCGATCGCACCATCGTAGGCATTGGTTAAAGCGAAGGTTTCCCCTGCCATTTTTTGACGGAATTCTAGGGAGATTTCGCCGTTATTTTGCCGTAATTGGCTTAAATACTGCTCGTAATACTTCGGGTTACTGATGACAGTCAAATGGGCGAAATTTTTAGCCGAGGCGCGTAACATCGCCGGACCACCAATATCGATTTGTTCGATCGCCTGAGCGGTGGTAACATCGGGATTAGCGATCGTCTGTTCAAAGGGATAGAGATTAACCACCACCAAATCAAAAGGACGAATTTGATTAGCCTCCATTTCCGCTAAATCTGACTGGCAATCCCGTCTAGCCAAAATACCGCCATGGATACGCGGATGGAGAGTTTTAACCCTTCCGCCCAAGATTTCAGGAGATCTTGTGTATTCTCCCACTTTAATCACGGGAATTCCCGCCGATTGCAGTGTTTTGGCGGTTCCTCCACTGCTAATAATTTCAAAATCAAATTCTTCTGTTAGCTGACGGGCAAAGTCAACTATTCCGGTTTTGTCAGTCACGCTGATCAGAGCTAAACGTCCCATAGTAGTGATCTATATGCAATAATTTCAGTATATCTCAGCCCTAACCCGTTAAAAATTAAAAAAAAGTAGGTCAGTAAATAATCAGCTGCTTCTATATTTTTATCTCTCAAATATCAACTTATAGTCATTTCAGATAAGTCTGATACAGTCTAGACCGACAAAATCCTTATGAACTCTGGGATTGATATTCTCAATCTTAATTGAAATGACTATAAGTGGGTGGGTGGAATTAAATATAAGATGAACCTAGGTTGGGTTGAAGCATGAAACCCAACGCCCGCATGGGTTACGAAGTGCGCTATCCTACAAATAATTGTGCCTCCCTACTTATGCTGGGGAAATTTTTAAAGTCCTCCAGGAAATATTTAGTCTGACTTGTTAAAAAAATAGAGGATTTTTCAGGGTAACGAAGTCCCTCTAGATTGATAAAAACCTCTTGGCAACCGTCATCGCTAAATCTTGTCAGATTACCATCATCTTTATCTTATTCTTAAAATGTTACCTAATAACGTTTGTGATCAACTAATTGGCTGAGAGTCACCACCTGATAACCTCGATCGTGTAATTTCGCTAATAAATTCTTCAGTACGATCGCCGTATTCTCATCTCTTTCGGGGGAACCACCGTGAAGCACTAAAATCGCCCCAGGGAAAATAAATTGCGAGACATACCAAGTGGTAAATTGAGGATGATTCGTTCCTTTTCTGGTATCTAAAGGAATCATGGAAGCGAGAGCAAATCGGGACTCGTAGCCGGGGAATTTCCCCAAAAACGAGCGCATAGATTGATTATAGAAGGCTTGACCGGGACGATACCAGCGCGGTGCTTGACCGGTAAGACGACTTAAAATATCGTTAGCTTCCCGAAACTGACTAGCAAAAGCACTGGCAGCCAGTTGACTGGTGCGGAGATCTTGGGTGCCGTGATTAGCGATTTCGTGACCTTGGGCTATTAGGCACTCAATCAAGGTGGAGTTAGGTTGCAGGTGTCCTGTGATCAAAAAAAAAGTCGCCTTAACGGGGGTTGCCAGGCTGGCTTTTTCTCGATTATGAGTTGCGATCGCTGCTAAAATGCGATCGGTGGATTTTCCTTCGGGATCGTTGGGGGTGGGTGCATCATCGATGGTAAGGGCGATAATTTTCTCTCCTGTGGGTTGATAGAAAATTGCTCCAGGAAAAAGTCGAGCGACGATCGAGATAATTAATTTGGCAATGCTCATTCGAGAAAGTAAGGGATGAGAGGAGAAGTAAAGATTAGCAATTACAGGCCAGTGACTGAAAGATTATTTCTGTAGGAGATATTTCTGCATTTTGTTGAGTTTCTGCCAATAAATAGTCATTAAAACCACATAGGCGACAAAACTGAGAATATCAACTATGGGTAAAAATAGGGTAGTGGCCACAATCGCCCAAGCTAATCCCAGACGCTGATTACAACTACCAAACCGGTGGGCATTTTCTCCTAGAGCCGAGCGATAGGATGCTGGTAGCTTGAAAGCTGAGATAATCCAGATAAAAACCGTGTGAACAATCGGGATGATCATCAACCACATCCATACTGGTGGAAACCGGCGATGTTCGGGGGGAGAACTACCAGAGCGTTATAGTGAAACCAAGCCACCAAGACATTCAGCAAAATAATGATCGCGATAACGCTGATAACGGCGATCGTGGGTAAAGTTCCTAGTCTTCCTATCATATTTTGTTCCTAATGTCAAGGGTTTGTCATCGATTCTAAAGATTTTTTTAAGGTGCTAGTTAATTCTCGCACCGCTTGTTTTTTGGCTGCCCCGTCCCGTTGATAGGTGCTGTGCCAGCGTGCCGTCACATCGAGGGGTTCTGCTACGGTAATTATCGCCTTTTGTGGTGCAATTGCCGGCCGAGCTTGGCCTTTGCCCGTAATTTCGTGAATCAGGGCATTGATCATCAATAAAGTCTCTGCAAACCTTCTAGCGGTGGGTTTATTTTGTAGATAATGACCGGTGACGACGACAAAATTTTCCACCCATCTCATGTGCCAGAGATGTTGATGCGCTTCCGACGCGACTAGATCCGCCAAACCCCTTTCCACGTCCGAGAGAGTTTGGATGTCCACGTCCCGACGATAGATCCAATCCCAGACCGTATCCTCGATATCGTGGGCGCGTTCGATCAAATTGCGATCGCTATGGGGCTGCATTTGCAGATATCCCTCCAACATTTTTAATACTGCATCCATCAATCCCTGTAAACGCAGGGTTAATCCCTCGATCGCCGGCTCTGACCTTCTCATCATTAACCGATCTAACTTTAACAACGCCCGTGAAACAACTGATTCAAGCCTTGGCTCTTTTGGGATTACTAGGAATCGCTGGATTACTGCTTTTATTTCTTGCCCCTTCCTGGCCGACCCTTTTCGGTGTACTGATTCTCGATCCCCGGGCCTTCATCACCATTAAATCCCTGCGCTTTGGTTTGGAAGAAGCGATTATCGTTGTCTTTATCGCCAGTGTTTCCGAGGCGATCGGACAAAGTTTTGTCTTATTTGTTAACCGGATTCCCCCCAGCCGCTTTATTTTTAGTTTATTAATTACTTCTATTCTCTACGCTTTTAATTTTGGCATTTGGGCCGCTGGACTTTGGCTAGTCACTATCCTCTTATTTCGGGGTGATACCCGCCTATTTGAGGTGGCCAGTACCCTAGTATTTAGTTACGCACCCTTTATCTTCGGATTAGCGATCGCTCTTCCCTCCGCTGGCTGGGCGATCTATATTTTATTAATCCTCTGGAGTGTGGCAGCCCTGGCCGTGGGTTTAACCGTTCTCCTCAATATTTTTTTACTTCATGCTTTCATCGCCTCTTTATTAGGTTTTCTTGTGCTTTTAGTTTTCCAGAGAACTATCGGTTATCCCTTTATTTTCGCTGTCCATTGGCTGACAGAAAAATTATTAGGGGTCGAATTAGTGATCGATAAAAAACACTTGCAAAAAATTGTTGATTCGGGAATCAACCCAGAGGAGCTAGAAAAAGATACCGGCGAGGAAACAGAAGAAGAAAAGACGAAAAACGAAGCCCTTTGGCAGAATTATCTCACAGAAATGTCTCTTTTTATCTCACCAATTAGTAAAAATTTTCTCAGAATCGGTCATCATTTAGAAGTAGTAAAAACTCAAAATCTCAAAACAGTTCTAGAATATGTGGGGCTAGGTTTTTTAGGTTTATGTTTAATTCTCCTATTTTCTCCCGCCAAAACTTGGCTACAGGAAGGATTTTTTGCCCTTGATGATGCCGTGCGACTGACCTTCGATCTAATCGGATTTAGTCTATTATTACTGTTCCTTGGTTTATTTCTAGAAGCACTGACCTCGCCTCTAGAGGCCTTGGGTTGGTAGGCCGGTTGGTACAGTCCCAGTCGCGTCTATGCCAAGGAACCCTGGCAGCAACTAGCACCACCCCAAAACCAAGTGCAGCGTTATATCGTCTATCTCGACGGGATATGTCAGGAGTCCACTCGCTTGAAACCCTACGCCCAAAATTTTCTGGCCGAATTATACGGGATTTTACCGGCGCAAGTGCGGATCGTCGGCAATATTATGCCCTATTCCACCACTAATCGCGCCTTAACCGATTCCGAGCGCCCTCTAGCCGGTTTCTGGCAATGGGTGGAAACAAACGGTCAGAAAGGGCATAACGGCGTAATGGCTTTAATCAATCTGCGGAATTTATTTAAGATCGTGGTTTCGGCCGATGATCGCTATGGACCAATTTTTAATCAGGGTTCGGCGGGAGTGATTCTCGAGGCATTACTACACAATGATTATCCCTTGGCCAGTAAGATACCAATTACTTTTATCGGTTATAGTGGCGGCGCTCAGGTTTCCTTGGGTGCAATTATCTATCTCAAAAAATTCCTGAAAGTACCCATCGAAATGATTTCTCTAGGGGGTGTTTTTAGCGGCAATGTCGGTTTTTTGCAGTTGGATCGGTTCTATCATTTAGTCGGTGCACAGGATACGGTGGAACCGATCGGCTGGACGATTTTTCCCGAACGCTGGCCGATCGCTTGGTTGTCCTACTGGAATCAAGCTCGTCGTCTCGGCATTATCAAGATTATCTCCCTGGGGCCGACCCATCATAACGGGGTTATGGGTTATATGGACGGTGAAAGAACCTTGGCCGATGGTCGCACCTGTCGCCAGCAAACCGTGGACACTGTGGCTAAATTAATCTCTTTTCCTTAGCTGCTCTCAAAGTTCCCCGGAAAGATTTAGACTGACTGATCATGACTATTTGCCACTGGTGCGGGGCTATCCTCGCCAATCCAAGCCCTGACTAACTCGTAGCAGAGACCGAGGAGAACTGGCCCGACGAACAAACCAATAATCCCGTAGGCGATTACTCCCCCGAACACCCCTAGCAGAATCACCACCATGGGAATGGGCAGACCGCGCCCCATTAAGATCGGCTTGAGGAAATTATCCACCAAGGTGGCGGGAATCATCCAGATGGTAAATAATAGGGCGATGGAATTGGGTAGTGTTACCCAAGCGTGAATGAGCGCCCCCAAGACAATCAAACTGGGGCCAATTTGGAGAATGCCCAAAATTAGGGTGAGGAAAGTTAATAAACCGGCCGCCGGCGTTCCCACCGTCACTAAACCGATGCCGATCAAAAGACTCTGGATAATGGCAACGCCAATAATACCGCGGCTAACATTGCGGACGGTAGAGGCCGTCAGACCGGCCAGCGCAATTCCTCGACCCGGGGCGATCTTTTCCGCTAACCGGTTCATCAGGTGAGTCAGATTTTTAGCCGAGAGGGTCAGTGCCGCCGCAATCAGAATCGAGACGATAAATTTCAGCACCGTTAGACCGGTACTGGTGGCTAGGGAAAGGGAGATTTTGCCCAGTTCTTTTAATTGTGGCTCGAAGCGTTGAAAAAATTGACCCGTGTTATCCGATGCCTGCTGCCAGAGACTGGCAATCCTTTCGCCGATCAGCGGCCAGGTGGCCACATCGGTGGGGGGAGGGGGAATCACCGCCGCACCAGTATCGATATATTCGGCCAGCGTTCGCAGATTACCGGCCAGAACCGCTGCAATACCACTCACCGGACCGATAATAATCCCTAGACAAAGTAGGGTGAGGAGAACTGTGGCCAGTTTCGCCCGGCCAGCGAGCAACTTTTTTAACCAGAGAAAGAGGGGATACCAAGCGATCGCTAGAATTGCTCCCCAGAGGATCATGGTTACGAAGGGACGCAGCAGGGTAAAACCAGCAAATAACAACAGGCCGAGAAAAAACAGCCGGATGACTAGATCGATAATTTTAGCGTCATTTTTCATCAATAGCGATCGCCTTTTGGCTAGATGAGGACATTGCTGCAATTATGGCAGTTTTTCGTTATCGGTAGTGATTCGCTAGTAGTGGTGAGCCGTCTTGCTTATCTGGTGGGGATTGTGTAGAATATTTCCTAATCAAAATAACTGCCCAATAAATCTTGATAACTGATTGTTTCAGGGTAAATCTCCTGAGAAATATCTTTTTTTGGTCGGTGCAGTGCTTACTTGCAATCGTCTTGATCGAGTAGACCTCTGGTAAAAATCAAAAATTGTTGTTAAGGTGAGGAGTCAGTAGCCAGTAGTCAGTAGTCAGGAGAATTAAGAATGAATAATAATCAGTTAAATGGTCTATTTACAAACTTTATGCCATTTAATTCTTATTTTTGCCGTTTTTGAACCCTGAAAAATTAATTATGCAAGAGGTTTAGTAAAATCGACTAATTTAACCTATTAACAAGAATGCAAGCAAATTTATTAGAAGTGCGGGGAGCCACCCGTCGATTTGGGGGATTAGTCGCTGTCGATGGCGTTGGCTTTCAGGTACAAAGAAACGAGATTTTTGGCTTAATTGGACCCAATGGGGCGGGAAAAACGACTTTATTTAATCTGATCACTGGTTTAATTCCCCTATCCAGTGGTGATTTAATTTATCAAGGCGACAGTCTGGCTAATTATCGTCCTCACCAGATCGCTCAGGCAGGAATTGCCCGTACTTTCCAGAATTTGCGCTTATTTGGTGAATTATCGGCTTTAGAAAATGTAGCGATCGCTGGTCATATTCACAATAGCTCCAATCTTTGGACAGGAATTTTGGGTTTACCAGTTTCGAGAAGGGAGGAGGAAAAAACCTACAAAAGAGCGGGGGAATTATTAGATTTAGTCGGATTAACCGACCAAAGCAATCGAAAAGCCCGTAATTTAGCCTATGGTGATCAAAGACGCTTGGAAATTGCCCGCGCTTTAGCTTTGCAACCCCAGTTATTACTCCTTGATGAACCGGCAGCCGGGATGAATCCCAGCGAAAAGGGGGCATTAAGTCAGCTAATTCGACAAATTCGCGATAATTTAGCTCTAACCGTCCTGTTAATCGAACATCATGTGCCTTTAGTGATGGGATTATGCGATCGCATTGCTGTGTTAGATTTCGGTAAGTTAATCGCTTTGGGAGATCCAGCTACAGTCAGGGAGAATCCTGCGGTGATTGAAGCTTATTTAGGGGATGAATAAGGATTTTAGATAATCGCTATTCAGGTTAATGGGAGATGACAATGATTATTTAATTACCCAATCATTTCAGTCATAGCTGCCTTTAATTTGAGCGTAAATATCCGTTGCTGTCATTTCACTAAACAACTGATCTTTGATTTCTAAATACTTTAGAGGTTGGGATGCTGTTTCTCTTAGAAAGAAAGCCGCTTTAGCAATTCCCAACCTCTCTACGAGAGCTTTAACTCCCTCCTTTCTAATTTCCTCAATCTCAGGAATCGTCAAATCTGTTGGAACTTTCATAGTAATTTTTCTCAATTCAAGCGTTGAAAATAATGGCGACAAACTCCACAGGAATTTTAACACTTTACAATACCTAACTACCTCTTGCCTCTTGCCTATCCTAACCATTACTTATCACAGCTAATCCCTAATCTCTCAATAACAGATATTCACGAATCTCAAAAAAGTTATCCCAAGGAATATAGGGTTGATTTTCCGCTTGTAGATAATCGATTAAACGATCCCTAGCAAAAACTAGATCGGCCCTTCTAGCCATAGTAATATCGGTAACGGAATCACCGATCGCAATAGTTTCTACTCCTGAATATTTGGCCATAATCAAGGCTTTAGCCACTAATTCCGTCTCATTTTCCCAATCGGAATGAACTTGCAGATATTCCCCTTGCGTATGAAGATTGACCCCATAAATTGCCGTTACCTTATCTAATAGTCCCTCGCGTTTTAAGACCGTTTCAATCATGCCTTGGATACCACCGGAGATAATAATAAAAGGGATGGATTGCTCCTGTAAAAAAGCGAGGAATTCGGCTAATCCGGGGCGAATTGGCTTGCTTTCGGCATAGGCGAGAATATCGGCGTACTTTTGGCTCGGTATCGACTCTAACAGTTGACGGACACCCCGGCGCAGACTGAGAGTACGGGCGTACATTTGGGGCATAATCTGAGCCGATAAATCGGGGGCGAATTCTTTGAGCATACCCGCAAAGGTTTCCACGGCGGTGATAGTGCCATCAAAGTCACAGAAAACAATTTTACTCATGGGGTGACAAAATATCTGAAATTGGATATAATCGAAGGTTATGATTAATTTTACAGAGATTATCTGATTCTAGAGCTTCAACCCCCATGAAATCCTATCTCGCCGCCGCTATTCAAATGACCAGTCAGCCAGATTTAGAGAAAAATCTCGCTGCCGCTGAAGAATTGATCGAACTTGCCGTGGGTAAAGGGGCGGAATTAATCGGTTTACCGGAAAATTTCGCCTTTATGGGGGCAGAAACCGATAAAATCGCCCAGGCCGAGACTATTGCTCTCAAAGCCGATAAATTCCTCCGCACCATGGCCCAACGGTTTCAAGTGACCATTTTAGGGGGTGGTTTTCCCGTGCCGGTGACGGGTATTCCCGATAAGGCTTATAATACGGCTATTTTAGTCGATGGCAACGGTGCGGAATTAGCCCGTTATCAAAAAGTCCATCTCTTTGATGTCAATGTCCCGGATGGTAACACCTATCAGGAATCGAGTACAGTCATGGCAGGAGTCGATTTACCGCCGATTTATGGCTCCGATAGCTTGGGCAAAATTGGCCTCTCGATTTGCTATGATGTGCGTTTTCCCGAACTCTATCGCTATTTATCACGGCAAGGAGCCGATGTTTTGTTTGTACCCGCAGCCTTTACGGCTTTTACTGGGAAAGATCATTGGAAAGTTTTGTTACAAGCGCGAGCGATCGAGAATACTTGTTATATAATAGCTCCCGCTCAAACTGGCAATAATTACGCACGCCGTTACACCCACGGTCACGCTATGATTATCGATCCTTGGGGTGTGGTTTTAGCTGACGCGGGGGAAGAAGCGGGAGTGGCAATTGCCGAAATTAATCCCCAACGTCTGCAACAAGTGCGACGACAAATGCCTTCCCTGCAACATCGTGTTTTTGTTTAAAATTCGATTCGACAATTTTAACGCCTAATTTTGGGATTTAACTCGGTTTTTTCGCGTAACATTGCTCCCTGATAACAAGGGACGAATCTCAAACCTAATTAGTTAAGCTAAAAGCTTTGATGTACTGAGTTTCTAACCTTCTTTGCCAGATTCTCAGGGTAAGCTCATCTAATAAGGATGTAGTCGATTTATGCCACCCGATCAAACCATACCAAGTAACGAAGAACCAAAAATCTAGTTGGTTTATAATATTAAATAATTAACTTTATTTTTAGAGATGAATCTGATTTTATCAAGCAAAGCGGCCGAAAGACTTCAACAAGAAGTGCAGTCAAGAGAAGATTTTATCGCCGATAATAATGCTTGGCGAATTGATGTCCTCGATCTCAGGAAGAGAGGTATTTTTCTCATTACTCAGGAAAAGAGTTTATACACCTTAATTTCTTCGTACAAGCAGGGAATTAAGGGAATTATCGCTCAAATTACCACCATTGATCGGCATGAGGGCGATTCCCCTGAAATTCATTATCTCAAATCCGAGAATAGGAGTCTGGTAAGCTCCATGAATAACATGAAGAATTTAATCGCTAAATTAGATCAGTACAATGCGGTTGATAACGAAAGATTTGCAGAAATAATTAATCAGACTCCCTTTAAATATTTATCTTACCGTACCCCGACCGAATGTTACCAAAATCTCTTGAATCAATCGAAGGGAGTACAATAAAACGGTCGTGTTTTAATCTAAGAAGAAAACGCTCCCCAATCTTCACAGCTTAAAAATAAATAAATCTGAGTTTTGGATAAGTCAAAACCCTGAGAGTCAATCCGAATCTAAAACTCTGATTAACATACAAAACTCTCCAAACTGTGAACAATTGCTAAGTCGGGTTGAGGCAACAAAACCCGACAAAAACCTCACCATTAAGATAACTGCTGTAATAACTTTTTAGCAAAAGCGATCGCCTCCTGAAAAACTGTAACTTTGCCCTCAATTTGGGCAATTTGTACCTCGGTTAATAACTTACCGATAATCGGACTAGGTTTCAGGTGTAAATAGTTGATTAAATCATCGCCCTTTAATAAAGGTCGGGGATGGGCGATAATATTATCAGGATCGAGATAGGAAGTAAACAGAGAAGCGACGATATTTTTGTTAATCCCCATCGATAAAGCAAAAAGGGCAAAGACAGGAAATACTTTTCCCGTATTTAGATAAATAAAATACTGTTCCCGCAGACTTAAATTATCTGCCTCCTTGAGGGGGGGTAAACACTTAATTACCGTGATTACCGTGCGAATTTCCCCACGGGAATACTTGAGATCGATTAATTCTTTTTCCGCTTCTACTAAAATATCCGATACCAATAGGGCTAATTTTGTCAACTGTAACTGAGAAGGTGAAAAGATAAATTTTTCCGGTGACAAAGATTCTAAAAATCCCGCTGCCGCTTCCACCCCCATAACTCGCTCCATTTTTGCGGAGGTAATCCGACGCAACCAGGGGGATAATAAGCCATCTTCCCAGGCACTTTTTAGCCATTTATTGCCACGGGAATTGAGCAAAAGGTAATTTAACTCGGATTGTACCCTTTCGGCGGCTACAAGGCGCAATAAAGGGGCAAGAGAACGAATAGTTACACGGGTATGGGGTTCGATCTCAAAGTCCAATTGAGCCGCTTGTCGATAGGCCCTTAATAATCTTAGGGGATCATCTTGGAGATTTTCCCTGGAAATCATCCGCAGAGATTGGCAGCCTAAATCTTTTAATCCCCCTAAAGGATCGAAAATTTCTTGGGTTTGGAGATTATAAGCGAGAGCATTAACGGTGAAATCCCGTCTTTTTAGGTCTATTTCTAGAGATTCTCCCTCCTGTTGTGCGAAATCAAGCGTACCCTGCGGAAAAACGACGCGAGCAATTTGACGAACGGCATCTAAAACCACAAAACCGGCTTTATACTGATGGGCAATAGTTTGAGCAATTTCGATCGCTTTTTCGGGAACCACAAAATCTAGGTCAATATAGTCTTTCTGACGGTTTAATAAAGCGTCTCGCACAGCACCACCGACTAAATAAGCATTTTCTGGCAATTCTTGCTGATTAATCGCAAAAACTTCTTTAACTAAACTATCTAGGTTTTTTTGACAAGACATCGAGAGGATAAATTTACAAAAATATAATTTTGACCGGCCCCATTTGGGGAGAGACTGAGCTAGATTAACGGAAAAGACCTATAGAGTTAAACTTATGTGTATTTGTATTAACTGCTATTTTGTTGATCGCTGTCTCACCTATCATGCCGTAGAAACGCAACATCAGGAACGTCATCTCACCGAGACACCGGACTTTGAAGCGAAGAACCCTTCTATTAACGTTAACATTCGCACCAAAGAAGATTATATCGAAATGGAGTGGGATGTGGTGGGTTGCGAAAGCTTTTTACGGGAAACTGGTAAATGGTCTAGTTTGCGTCCGGGTGAACCAATTCCCACCTAAAATGCCTAAACTTCCCCCATACATATCTACTACAAGAGCCAAAAACCATTATCTATCAATGGATAGACCCGTTAACTTTTCTTGATGTACCCGTGGAATGGTGGTCATACTAAATCTGGTTATTAAAGACTGATTATTTATTCCCCTTTTTGCATGAGTAGAAAACGGGTTTCTCCGAGAAACCCGTTTTCTGTGCGTTAACTAAGAGTAAGGGGACCAGGGACCGATGACGGTTTCTCCTCGCTTCTCTTTTTCTGCTAATTCCAGGTTTAAGGTTAATAATTTCTCTAAAATATCTTCGTCAGCTTGGAAGTGATAGGCCTCCATTACTAGCTTATCTAATTTCTGATGGAGTTGATAAAGTTGGCTACTGGGTTCGTTAAAGAATTGGTTATATAGTTTGGTGATTCCCCATTGTTTTTTCTCCATCTGTTGGCTACGGTATTCGTGTAATTCCCCGGCGGTTTGACGGATTTTTTCGACAAGTTCCTGTGAAGGTGTCTGGGGAAAGGGGAAGGTTTCAAAACAGGTGTTAGGAGTATAGCGAGTTCTGTCTTCAAGAGTTGAACTTTGAGCTTTTACCCAAATTCGATGGATATTTGATGTTAAGATACCGAGAATATAAAAATCATCAGAAGCAACGACATGAATCGAATTATTAGGTAGCCAATCTAAAGAAGTAGGAACAAAAATAAACCATTTTGAGTGTGCGGGAATACTAAAGTAACAAGCTAAAGATTCAATTGCTGTTCTCATTGCTGGTCTTTTTTCACCATATTTCCACCAATTTAGTTTAGTAACTTCTCGTCTATTTTGCTCTCTTTCCAGCTTAACAGTTAATTTAATATGCTCAAAAGGTAGTTTATATTCACTAGCATCTTCTAAACTCATATTGTTAAAATCAATAATCCAGCGGCTAGGTTTTCCATGAGGATTGTCAGTTAAATCACCAGCAGAGGATGATAATTTTAAAACCTCTTTATTCTTAAGATCATTTTCGATCCATTTTTCCGCTTGCTCACTTTTAATATAAAATCCCTTACCAACTGGTATCACTCCTTGAAAACTAATATTTTTGTTGGCTAATAGTCTAACTGCTTTTGAAACATCTACTGTCGTCGTCAAAGAAGAATTAATCTGAGAAACTGGATGATTATCTAAATAATAACTTACCGGTTCAATTTTACTCCAATTGACAATACTAACATGAACATTAGCCTCACCAGACCAAGGCTGAGTAGAAATCGCTTCATGAATGTGTCCACCATTGTGAGTAATATAATCCAACGCTGCTACACGACTTTTTCCTTGACTAATAGAATTAGTTCCGACTAAACCTGCCCTTCCTTTCTCATCTAATTGATTATGTGCTAGACGAAACCAATAGGAACAAAAATCAACCGAGTCTTTAACCTCAGAAAACCTTGTAAATACCCTATTAACATAATCATCACTGAGATTTAATCTCATGTGTTTACCTCCTAAAAATGGAGGATTACCGATAATTGCGTCTGCTTTTTGCCAATCGGTAAACAAAGCATCAGCACAGATAATATTACCATCCAAAGTATCCAAAGGTAAAGAAGCTTCCGTCAAATTAAACCTATCAATCGCCACCTTCCGGGCAATCATTAAAGTCACCCGCGCTAATTCTACAGCAAAAGGATTAATATCCATACCATAAAACTGTTTAGGCGTAACAAAACTAATCTGTAACTGCTCACTAGCAGAACGACGACGGTTAGCAATCTTTTCAATTAATAACTGTTCAATGCGCTTTAATTCTTGATAAGCGACATAGAGAAAATTACCCGAACCGCAAGCAGGATCTAATACCTTATACTGCTGTAATTCTAACTGAAGTGTATTTAACTCCCCAATCGTCCCAGCTTGCTCAATTCTTTCCTCCCAGTAACGGCTAATAGTTGGGCGAACAATTTTCATAATATCCGCTTCTGAGGTAAAGTGCATCCCGTAAGTATGACGTTCTTCCGCATTAGCTGTCCCCTCAAAAATATTACCAAAAATTGCCGGACGGATCTTACTCCAATCCTGACGCGCTGCCACATCCAGAAACTCTAATTCTTTCTGATTTAATTCAATTGGATGAATTATACTAAACAGTCCCCCATTAAAATAATCCACTCCCTGATACTTACCAGCAGGGGTAATTCCGGGTTGGTTCATCTGTTGAAACAATCCCCCCAAGACATCATAAGAATTGCCACCATTTAGACATTCTTGTACACAAGAAATAAATAAATCTCTTGGTAACAATCCTCGATCCTCCGCAAACATTGCCAAGACACACTGCAAAATAAATCGCTGCGCCGTCAACTGATCAAAACCGCTTTTCTGACCGCGTTTTTTTAACAGTTGAAACAACTCACCCATCCGCCGCGCTGCCGTTTCTGTAATTTCGACTTGATTATTCTGAAAGATAGGGGTACGATTCCCTACTTCCATAAAATTGAACGCACTCACCCGGTTTTTCAAATCGTTGAGATTGACTCGATCTACCGGTTCATCTATTTGAAGATCAAAATCAAAAATCCAGAACTGATCAAAATTACATAATAAGACATAGCGAGGGCGATTAGGAACCAATCGACTCCAGTATTCAAAAGCTTGGGGATAGTGTTTACTTAAATCTTCTCCTCGCTTTTTCATTTCAATTAAAACACGAGGTTTCCAAACTAAATCAGCAAATCCAGTCTTACCTTTCTTGCTACCTTTAGTAATCGCCTCCTCATAGGTTGCACCCGCTTCTAACGCACCTTTATGACCAAAAGCTCGAAAGAAACGGTCTAGGAAAATCTGAGCTTCTTTCCTTTCTTTGCCAGTAATATGCTGTTGACAAAAATCAATAAATTCCTGTAAGCTTTCAAGAGTAGTAGTCATCTATATAATACCGGTCTCAACTTAGTTGGGGTTTAACAGTAAATCCAGTTATTAAAAACTGATTATTTATTCCTCCTTTTGCCTGTTGTCTTTATGTAGTCTATACTCAACGGATTTAGTATAACAACCTTTCTAGATTTTGTTCACAGTTCTCTTTATGTGAGAGAATATTTAATTTTTCAGAAAGATGTAAGGCTCGTTGCCAGTGATTAATAGCGGATTGACGTTCTTTGACTCTTAATTGAGGAGATTTAAAATCATTCTCCGAAAAACAGCGATCGCCTTCTCCTATCTACACAGTAAAACAGCGATCGCCTTCTCCTATCTACACAGTAAAACAGCGATCGCCCCTGATTAAGCAATAGCAAATTCTGTTAATTCACGACTTGCAGGATCATGAAATGCTAAAACAATATCTTCTTTGGGAATCCCTGCTTCTAATAATTGAGAGGTGATTCCTATTTCTGTCCAATCCTGTTCAATATAAACTCTTTCATTTTTAATACGAATATGAATCTGAATATTGTTGATTTTCTTTTTGTTTATCCAACCAATAGACATCCATAGATAATGATCATGATTTTCATCAAAAATTAAACAGGTTTCTAGTTTTTTTTTGGATGAGCTATTCGCAATTTTGTCTAGCTTTGTTAAGATATTTTGAATAATTTGGCGATAGTTAGTTAGTTTATCCATTGGACAATTTCCTCTTTTTCGATGTTGACAACTAATAAATCTAATTGGTGTCTTTTAATAACGGCTTGAATAGATTTTCGTTGGAAAAAAGTCTCATAAATTTCATCTTTGATAGCCAGATAGATTTCTTGGTATTCATCTTGCCCTAATTGAATAAGATCACGATAAAAAATATATTGTCCCAAAGCCATTTCAAAGTCTTTGAGCATTGAAGGGCCAAGAAAGCTTTTAATTTCAATGATAATTTTACGTTGTCTTTGTTCTTCGGAAATATATTTCTCGATCGCCAGGTCTGGATACAATTCAGCGTCTTCATATTCAATAGGATAAGGATCAGCCGTAATTGTCCAGCCGTCTTTAATTAAGGCATTTTTAACGGCTTCGTGATAGAGGTCTTTTGCTGGCATTTGCCTCCTTCTATTTTGATCACTGGATTTATTATAAGCGATCGCCTCTTCCAAATTTTTATTAAAAACGCGATCGCCTATCGGTAGATGTCCTTTCGATGTCCAATATCTAAAATAATCACCTTTTTTGCGGAATCATCTATCCCGTAAATAACGCGATAAACTCCAATCCGAATCGGCCAGCCTTCTCGTCCTGTCAGTTTGAGACACCCTGCTGGTCTTGGATTGTCAGCTAATGCTCTAATCCCGTCTCGAACTTTCTGATAACTATCTTGGGGAAGATTAGCTAAAGCCTTAGAAGCTTGTTTTTTAATCGCAATAGTGTAATTCATTGACGACTATTTTCAATTTCGGCGATCGCCTGTTCAAAAGGAATTTCTTCCTCTTCCGAAATAGCTAAATCATAGGCTCTAATAGCATTCAATTCTTCAGAATCTTCTAGGAGTTCTCGATATTCCTCTATATCTAAAAGAATACCGATTTGATTACCCTGTTCATCAGTAATATACTTTTGCTTTAATGGCATTGATAATTACCTTGTTTGTTAATTTTATCCCCTATTATAGCTCAAATTTCTCCTTCATCCTCAACTCAACAGCGATCGCCCTTCTCAAACTTAATAAAACAGCGATCGCTCCAATTAAAGTTAAGATGAGAAACTATACCTCAACTTATCCTAAGAATTAAAGATTAAAAAGTATTTCCTATTCTACAAACTAATGGTATTAATTTAGCTAGAGTTGAGGGTTTGACTTTAGAAAATTGCAATGCTATAATAATGCCTAAATACCAATATTCGGAATAATTAATTATGCCATCTTTATACTTCTTAATTAAAGAATTGAATAATAATGGTAGCGAAGTAATAGATATAATTAAAATTTATTCCCCAAACACCATTAAGCAAAAAGTTATGGGAAATCCGACAGCGGGCAATCGCAGCTGGATTGCAACTGCTCAATGAAGACGAGATAGAACAAGAAATTGCTTCACGTCGAGGGGGATGCAGTGAGTCATGAAATTGCTGGCACTTACGGTTTAGCGGCGATGGATGCACTTCATGTTGCTGCTGCGCTACAAATTCAAGCTGATGAACTAATCACCACCGAAAAGCCAACCAAACCAATGCACCGAGTCAGGGAAATTCAGATTGTTTCAAAGTAGAAAACGGGTTTCTCCGAGAAACCCGTTTTCTGTGCGTTACTCAGTCTCAACTTAGTTGGGGTTTAACAACCTTTCTAGATTTTGTTCACAGTTCTCTTTATGTGAGAGAATATTTAGTTTTTCAGAAAGATGTAAGGCTTTTTGCCAGTGATTAATAGCTGATTTAAGATCATGGGTTTTTTCTTCAAATTCGGCCAAAATAATTAAAGTCTCTAGCTCTATATATCGTTCTCCAATATCGAGGGCAATATCTAAAGCTTGCTTAAGATATTGATAGGCTAGATCATCCTTTCGAGTGATACTATAAATTTCTCCTAATCCAGCACAAGCATGGGCAACACCTGCTACATCTGAAATGGCTAAAGCTCTTTTCTTTTGTTGCTTAAAGTATTTTTCAGACTCCTGAAAATTTGCTTGTTGCCCATAAATTGAGGCTAAATTTCCCAAAGACAAAATAATTCCTGCTTCATCGGTTATTTGATCAGATAAATTAAGACTTCTTTGAGTATAATATATAGCTTGATTCAAATCATTGATTCGCCGGTATGCTTCTCCTAAATTTCGTAAAGCTATTGCTTGATAAATCAGCAATTCTCATTTTGAAAAAAAATCAGATAAAATTCTCTTATTTAAATAGAGAACTTGTGTAGAAGCATTATTTTTTGACAGATAATTATTATCCAACGCTGGAGATAGACAG
>SFBL01000013.1 GCA_007095785.1 Microcystis aeruginosa Ma_SC_T_19800800_S464 | reverse complement strand
AAACTTAAACTAATAAAACGGAGAGCCTATGGCTTTAGAAACTTTCGGAATTTTTGGGTTAGAAGTATGTTGTCTTGGCATCTTGTCTGTTAATTTAGCATAAAGGGTAACGAAGAGCCTAAATTCTTTAGTGTGCATCTGTGCAGTGACGAGCTTTGGGATAAAAATTGGAAAGAATTAGACGCGGATCGTCGTTATTATTTTGATTGTCTCCATGCCGTGCAATCTAAAGCAGTAGAAACAGCCCTCGACAAAATTAAAGAATTTCCCGCCCAATATTATGCACCCGCTCACGGTCCGATAATTCGTTATAGTCTTAGTCGTCTTGCCTACGATTATCGTTATTGGTGTCAAGAACAAAAAACTCGACCCCTACAAGTGGCTTTATTATATGCTTCTGCCTACGGAAATACTGCCATCATCGCCCGCTCGATCGAACGAGGATTATTAGAAAACGATCTGGCCGTAGAATCAATAAATTGTGAATTTGCCACCCCCGCCGAAATTAGTCAAGCGATCGAAAATTGTGACGGATTTATTATCGGTTCTCCCACCTTAGCCGGTCACGCTCCTACCCAGATCCAAACCGCTTTAGGAATCGTTCTTTCCACGGCAGCAAAAACTAAATTAGCTGGGGTTTTTGGTTCCTACGGTTGGAGTGGGGAAGCTGTAGATTTAATTGAAACTAAACTCAAAGATGCCAATTATCGCCTCGGTTTTGAATCCTTGCGCGTGCGTTTTAGCCCCACAGAAAGCAGTTTACAAGCAGGTTATTTAGCCGGAGAAACCTTCGCCCAGACCTTGAAAAAAGCCAAAAAATTTCGGGTTCCCCAACAGGGAATGACCGAAACACAAATCGATCGCACTGCCCAGGCCGTTGGTCGGATCGTCGGTTCCCTCTGTGTTCTCACCAGTCGTCAGGGCGAGGATCATGCTGGTTTCCTGACCTCTTGGGTATCCCAAGCCAGTTTTAACCCCCCAGGGCTAATTATCGCCGTTGCCGACGAACAAGCCGCCGATCGCCTAATTAACTCGGGAACCGCCTTTACCTTGAATATTCTCAAGGAAGGGCGCAATTTACGCCGCCATTTTTCCAATTGCATCAAATCCGGCAGCGATGTCTTTACGGAATTAGAAACCCAAGTGGGGGAAAATGGCTGTCTGATTTTAAGCGAAAGTCTCGCCTATCTAGAGTGTACGGTCAAAGAGCGACAAATCTGCGGCGATCGCTGGTTAGTCTATGCCACGGTCGAGCGGGGTCAAGTTTTGGATAGTAACGGTGTCACCGCCATCGGTCATCGTAAATCCGGTAGTCAATATTAAAACTGGACTAGCGGGGCAAAGTTCCTGACTTTCCCCCTATCATCGGCCTAGATTTCTGGGAAACATAGGTTATGTTATTATCCAAGGTTATCCGACCTGGCTATTTTGTCTTTGTTTCCGTATGAAAAAATTGCCGCTAATACTGTCGGTGGGGAGTGTCGCTTTATTGTTGGTGGGATGTCCAGCTTCTAACCAAGCGAATCAATCCCCACCGCTCACCCAAGAAACCCCCACCCCCTCTCCTAGTCCCCCGGCTGCCCAACCAGCTGCCTTTAGCGGTGCTGTGCAACCGGCCACCGAACCAGCCACCCCAAGGGTAGCGGGATTGATTCCCGCCACCGATCCCGACCAAAAACGCTCAGAAATTAATCGCGGTCGTAGGGATCCCTTTGCTCCCTTTCCCCTACAACCAAATATTACAATTACAGTGGAGGAAAAACCCCCAGTTGGGACTCCAGCATCCCCCGCAACCGCAGCAATGGGCAATCGTTCCACCCCCGCAGCCGCAGCAGGGGACAATCGTCCCACCCCCGGACGACCGATAGTGAAAGCACCGCCGCCACCACCACAACCGACGGAAGCAGAAGGAGTGCAAGTATCGGGCATCGTCCAATTACCTACCACTCCTATGGCGATCGTGAAAGCCCCCGGAGAAGCCACAGAACGTCGAGTTATCCCCGGTTCTACCCTCTCTAATGGTTTAATTTTAGTTAAAGCGATCGATACTAATCCCGATAATCCCTATATTGTCCTAGAACAATACGGTCGAACTATTACCCGTCGTTTAGGGGATGGTGTCCCCGAACCCGCCGCCGCACCGCAAGCCTCGATCAGCTATAATGTTTCCGAATCAGGAGAATAAAACCCGTGCGATCGATTGCTATTCAACAAAAACAAACCATTATTTATCCCCAAATGCCCTTGGCTATCTATCGAGAATTAGCCAGCCATTTACAACAGGTTCAGGGTGTGGAAACCCATCTCACTTCCCAGCAGTTCCAACAATTCGATTATCACCAAAGTCAGATCGGTAGTCTAGAAATTAACTATACCGAGACTTTTCAGGAAAGCGATCGCGCTCTGGTCACGACCATTCTCGATTATTATGCCCAACGTCACGGATCCTATCAGCTTTCCTAAGCTTTCTCTCCTCACCTTTTTTCCCCGATTACTGAATTTATTCTTAAAAAATAAAAGTATTTTATAGGATTTATCTTAATGCTGGGGATGATGCCAAATCCCGTCACACTTCATCTATTAAGGGTAGGGTTGATTCATGAATCAACCCTACTATGAATCAACCCTACTATGAATCAACCCTACTATAAATCAACCCTAGTATAAATCAACCCTACTATGAATCAACCCTACTATGAATCAACCCTACCTTTTATAAAAATTAAAATCTTTCTGATTTTAAGCCACCGACGACCAGAGGTAGTCACTGATAACTGATAACCGATAACTGATAACTGATAACTGATAACTGATAACTGAAATGACCCTACCCAATTCCCTAGAAGAAACGATCCTGCAAGCGAAAGCCGCCACCCAACTGGCTCTAGAATCGGGAGCTAGACGCATACAAGTGGAATTAGTTATCCCAGAAATTGCTCTACAAGCGCAAGCTTTAGCCCTTGATTTTACCTCTATTTTTGACAGTTATGGTTCTGGTTTAAGGGTAATTTTTCCCGATACTGGGGCTGCCATGTTAGCTCGACGGGATTGGGGAGAAACAGTTTTTCAACTGGGAGATTTAGGTAGTCGTTTTATTCCCGTCGAAGACAAAATTAAGCCCGAAGATGAAGCTTTTTTAGTTGTTTGTCCCTCCTCGGTGGAGATTAATTCCGTAGAAAAACTCTGTAACCTGGCCGAAGATCGCCCCGTAGTTCTTCTGATTCCTCAATTAGAAGATGTATCGGTGGTGGGTATCGGTTACGCAGCCCGACAATTGCGAGAAAGATTTTTAAGTACCCTAGAAAGTTGTTATTATTTTCGTCCCTTGGAATCAGCGATCGTTTATCGTTCCTATCCTTCTTTGTGGCAAGTTTGGCTAGAAAAAGAAGACGGTTACGAGTTAATTTCCGAACAATCCACTAAACCCATGGGCGAAGCTTTAGAAAATCTGATTCTGAAAGCTTCTAGTAATACTCCTAATGATAGTTCTAATCCTGCTAATAAAGCCAAAAAGTCCGGTTTATTTGCCACTATGGGACGCTTCTTAAAAGCATTGCAACAGTGACATATTCCCCCCGTCAAGCTAGGCTGTGACGGGGGATTCTTGACCCATTGCTGTTATAAATTCCTCGCTTCGACAGATTGACCTCGATTGCAACTTTTGCTCTTCTATTTTAACCGATCATTTGGCAATGCTATAATAAAATTAATCGTTAGTTTCCCTAGAGGTAAACTTTTATGATCGTCAATAAGCGAGAACTCAAGCAAACCTTAAATCGGGTGTACTTGAAAATTAAGCCTGATACGGAAACAATTCAGGTTTTTCAAGCTAATTTGACGCGATTGTTGGAGCAATGTGACAGCAAAAAGTCGGAAGAGTTTAATAAAAATTTGCTGATAGATTTTTTGAAAAATACCTATTATACTGATCGCTATTTTATCAATACAAAAGAGCGCATCGATCTGGTGATTCATAACAACCAGGATGTTAAAAGTCCAGTGGGGGTCATTTTTGAGACGAAGAAGCCTACTCGGACAATAAATGCAGAAATGCCAAGACTGGATCATCTCAATACCAAGGCTTTTCAGCAGTTAGT
>SFBL01000129.1 GCA_007095785.1 Microcystis aeruginosa Ma_SC_T_19800800_S464 | reverse complement strand
GTCCAACCAATTGTTTTTTTAGCGATCGCCTCTGCCGAGCAAATAGTTACTTTGTACTATATTTTCGATGTCAAAATCGGGGTTAATGCTCTATTTATTTCAAAATGAGAATTGCTGACCTGATGAGCCTTTCTTTGTCAACTCTTGAGGTTGATGCGTTTCATTTTTGAATTGGCGTTTTTTTTACTTCTCAATCCCTCCTTTGGTCTTAAGATTATTTGCCTATGGCTAATCAATCGCTTCTAAAAACCTATTTTGTAACTTGCATTTTTCTAATCACCATCGCAAATCGTCAAAAAATATGAGAAAACTAGCTTGGCAAAAACTGGCTCCCTTGTTACTTTGTGGTTTAATTGCTACGGGTTGTGATCAAGACAAAAATTCTTTAACGGAACCAATCAATTGGCAATCCATATTATCGGAAAGTTTGGCAGATTTAGACATAGAAAATATTTCCATTGATCAGCTTTTAGGAATTTTAAATAGTCTCTCACTTTTTTCTGACGATATCATAGGAATTGACGAAAACTGTCTGGCCGAGAGCGGAGATATCGGCAGCTCCCTAGTCAGCAACAGAAGCCTTACCTGTCAATTACAATTGAGTAATGGCGAATGGGTAAGTATTGTTGTTAACCGAGATTTATTCGGCCTTGACAATATCCCTAATAATAACCTTCAATCCGGTCCCTCATTTACTTTTGACCCCCCGGGAGAAACAACCACAAATCCCGACCCAGAAATTAGAAATCCTGTGGGCGAAAATTGGCTTTCAGTAGAAACAATGACGGGTAATTGGGGTTCAATCGATAATTGGGGTTCAGCAGGAGTAACGGTTAATTGGGGTTCAGCAGGAGTAATGGGTTCAATCTATAATTGGGGTTCAGCAGGAGTAATCACGGGTAATTGGGGTTCAATCGATAATTGGGGTAATTGGGGTTCAGCAGGAGTCATCGATTATTCGGGTATTTCCACTTCTCCGATTCCGTTCGATCCTTTTAATACCGGGCAGCCGGTTAATGTATCGGAATCAAACTCGATCGCCAGCTTAGGATTTTTCAGTATTTTACTGTTCGGACAAAGAACATTCCAATATTTTCGCCGACAATATCAGGCCAAGAAAATGAAAAAATAGGCAGCAGTCCCTTAATCCGCACTGATGGGAATTATTGGGGAGCATCTCACTTTTGTAACCCCTAAATCAGGTTTTTATGTCAAGCTATTTTGAAAGCCTTGCTAGAAACCAGTTTTATGGATAAATATAATTACGGTTCTTCCGAACTTACACTGTAGAAAATTCCTCAAGCTCCCCCTCTGCCCAGCAAGTCTCTAAAGTTGATAAATATCAATTTAACAAAAACTCAAAGCCTTAGTATATAAGCTTTACAAGCATAAGTTATTGATAGTTTTACATGACAGGTTCGATAGAGCCATAATTACTCACTTGCATAAATGAGATGCTCCCGAATTATTGTCGTCCGCGATTGCGGGAATTAGCGCGACGTTCCTGCATTAATTGGGAAAATTCCGTTCTTTGAGCGGGAGTTAACACTTGACGAATTTCCAAAAAACTCTCAAATTGCAGGTTACTCATTTCTTGGCGATTCCGAGAGATTTGCTGATGTTTAGAACGGATATCTCGATCGGAGGCATTATTCGATAATAAACTATTTAATTCTTGTTCGTTGCTTCTCAGGGTTTCTCGCAACTTTTTGGTTTTTTCCTGATATTTCTGACGAATAGCGGCAACTTTTGACTTTTGCTCATCGGTAAGGTTCAATTGTTCAATTAGTCTTTCTCTAGAATTATCCACCCGACGATTCTCAGGACGCTGGGGAGAGCTAGTTTGAGCCATAAATAGACGATCTTGGGGATAGGATAGCACAGTGGCAGTTGGGACTAGGTTAACGGCCAGAGTTAAAGCCATGGTTGTGCCGAGAATCGAGAGAGTAGAAAGGGACATAATTGACCTCCACAAAGAAATTAAGGATTATAGGTAGAATAGGTAAGTTGAGGCTCGTTTAAGGTCATCCAAGGGGAACTATAAACGCTAGGAGCAGCAATCGGTGGAGCGATACTATGGTTCCAACTCTCCACTAAAAAAGCTTCTAACTCCTCGTCGGAAATTTGGCTCAGTTGTGGATGAGGATCGGACCAACGATAGGAAGCAAAAATCAGCACAGATAAGGCAGCAATACCAGTGATCCACCCCAATAAAGGCGGCAATTTTGGGAAATTTACTGGCTTTTCTTCCCTAATCATTTGCATTAACTGTTCTTCTTCATCTATCGGTCGAGGTGGCAGCGATGGACGATAGCGACGCAGAAAATTAACTACTTTCTCATCTTCCGGGGACATTAGAGAACTCCTTGTTTTTGCAAAAATTGACCCATGGTTTTACGCGCATAATGAAGACGTGATTTCACCGTACCGAGGGGAATTTCTAAGATTTGAGCGATTTCCTTTTGGGGTAAGTCCTCTAGATCGTGAAGGACAAGGACAGCGCGATGTTCTAAACTGAGAATTTCTAACCCTTGTCGGACTACTTCCTCATAATGCAATTGCATCAAATCAGGACTATCTTGGGGACGGGATTCGCTATCAAGGGAGTTTTTCTCATCAGTGCTTTTGGCCATCCTCATTTGTCTTTTGGCTAATTGTCGTCGACCATCGATCGCCACATTCCAGGTGATCCGATAAACCCAAGTGGAAAAGTATTCAGGTGAACGCAATTTCGGCAACCCGCACCACACTCTTAAAAATACCTCCTGGACAAAATCCTCTAGGAATTCCTGTCCACAGAGTTGATAGAGAGTAGAGCGGATTTTTGGTTGATAAAGACGGTAAAGGTGACGAAAAGCACCCCGATCACCCCTTTGACATTTTAAGATTAACTCTCGATCGCTCACACTTGTTTGCTTCTCGGTTATCACCCTAATCATTACCCTCACCAGCTACTTGTCCCTTTAGACTAGGGGGTGTCAAGAATGGTTCATAACCAGTTATCAGTTATCAGTTATCAGTTATCAGTGATCAGTGATCAGTTGTCAGTTATCAGCTTTTTTCTCCCCACACCCCACACCCCACACCCCACTTCCATCACCGAAGGAGTAATTGTTGATAGAAATCCAATTGTTTTTGAGCGAGGGATTTATTAGTATAATTGGTCATTACTCTCTGATAACCCCTCTGGCCTAATTCAAGAGCGAAGCTGGGATTATCTAAGAGAGTTTGTATAGATTTAGCCAGCGCATCCCCATCTTTTTCGGGAAAAATTAACCCCGTATCAGCAATAACAAAGGGAATTTCTCCCGAATCAGAACCAATAACAGGAACCTGACAGGCCATAGCTTCAATTAAAACATGACCGAATTGTTCTTTCCAACCGACGGCCGTTAAGGTTTTGACCTGATAGGTGGTTTCTGAAGGCAAAACTAAAGTGTTCATCAGGTTAATATAATTAACTACTTGATCGTGGGGAACACTTTCCACTATCATCAAGCGATCGCTTATTCCTGCGGCTGTAGCTTCGCCGATTATTTTATCTTTCAGGATTCCCCGACCTAACAGTAATAATTTCCACTTACCTGTTAATTTAGTTACAGCTTTAATCAGCGTTAAAATGCCTTTTTCTTCCACAAAACGACCGATAAAACCAATCACAAATTCATCGCTTTCAATGCCTAAAGATCGGGCTAAATCGGGTTGCTTGCCCGGGGAAAAAAGAACTTCATCCACTCCTAATTGCGGTAAAACGGTGTATTTACCCTTGTAACCCCGTTCTTTTAAAACATCTACTCCGTCCTGATTACCAGCGATTAAACCATCGGTATTTTTCAGGTTATAAGCTTCTAACCAAGAGATGGGAAATTTAGGAGTATAGGGAAGATTCCACCAAGTAAAAAATACATTTTTAGCCCGGAGATTTAAGAGACGATTCAGAGTAATAAATTGAGCATAAGCGAGAGATTTAGAACCCTGTTCCACTTGAATAATATCTGGTCTAAATTTTTGCAATAAAGAAATTATATCAATGCCAAAAGTTAATAAAGCTTGGTTATTCTGGCTAAAATTAGAGATAGGAATGACTCGGAAATTATCAGCTATTTTCGGTTGACTTTCAATGATTTTATTTTGGACCCCTCCCGGTTGCCAACGTTGGGGAACAACAATAGTAACCTCAATATTGAGATTTAATCTTGTCAGGGAGCGCAGTTTCTCACAGTTGAGATCAACGACATAGGTATGACTAGCGACTAAAATTCTCATAGGTTATCTAGTTTTGTATAAATTTGACCATCATTCCAGAGGGACTTTACTTGAGTTTTCAGAGCATCCAGAAAACCTAAACCATAAAAAATTCCCCTAGAAAGGATTTTAATCGGGGAACCACCCTTATTACAGGGGGGATTGCCAAGAACGTGACAGTCAAATAATTTAGCATAGAGTCGCAATTGTTGCGCGGGAGTGAGATTTTTCAAGGCCATCAAAAAGTGATTATGATAAAAAGTCGTCTGATAACTCAAAGAACGAGTGCTAATATCATGACAGCCGCCGGTTTCTTCCCCTAAATGAACCAGATAAGCGGTGGGATCGTACCAGACATGATAGGGAGTTTGGCGTAATCTTAAGCAAAAATCCGATTCCTCGCGCACGGCACTGCCACGAAAGCGTTCATCGAACCAAATGCCGTATTTAGTAAATATATCCTTACGGAAAGACATATTACAGCCCCGGGCCGAGATTACCTGCTGGGGTTTAGTGGTGTGAACAAGATCGATGTAATACCAAGCAATGCCCGGATCCATGGCTTGGGGGGGTAAAAAGTCGATTTCGTAGGGTTTGCTGGTATCTGTCACCATTTTTTGGGAGTCACCCAATTTCATGCGATCGAATACCCGACCGGCCACTACACCTATCTCAGGATTCTTGACAAAATTCTCACTATGTGCTTTGAGATAATTATCCGGTAGCCGCACATCATCATCGATAAAAAGAACGATATCGCCTTGGGCGCGACGGACTCCATAATTTCTCGCACCGGGTAAACTCGCCCAATCTAGCCGATACCAGCTAATTTTGTGCTGATTAGCCAGATTTTCCAGATAGGATTGTATGGCGGGGCTATGGGTAGCGGTTTGGTCGATAACTAACACCTCAAAATCGGGGTAATCTTGTTTGAGTAGGTCATCGAGGGTATCTTTAAGAGGATCTTCGCGTCGATAGGTGGGTATGATGACAGAAATCGAAGGAAAATTCATAGCAGGGGATAGGTAGGGATTAGGGGATAGGGGATAGGGGATAGGGGATAGGGGATGGGGGAATTTCCACTAAAACCCCCCGCAACGCGCACGCAGTGACCCCCCTAAAACCCAAAACCCATATTTCAAGCTAAAGAAATACCCTTGCGTTTAAAATTTAAGCCCTTTTTAGAGGATTTTGTGGCGGTTTCCCCCGCCAGAATTTTAGCCTCTTTTTCCTGTTTTTCGATAATGGGTAATTTAAAAATTACGCCCGCGAATATCCAGTAATAAACGCCCACAGGATCCGTATCGAGGGCATACCAATAGGGAAGATAGGCAACAAAGAGCAGCAAAACCCAATAACTACCGGCAAAACCTCGCAGAGTCGGATCTTTGAGGGAACGATAGGTGCGGAAGGCCAGATAAACTAGATAGGTCATAAATATCATGTACAAGGCAAAACCGATGTATCCCAACTCGAATAAAACTTTACTGTGATAGGTTTCCACGAAAGAAATATCACCAAAAACCCTAGCAGAAGCTGTGGCCACACCAAGTCCACGACCTAAAATACCGCCCTGATTACGGATAGCAAAATTCAACTGTTCTTGAATAAAAGCGGTGGGGGGACTCTGTTGCCAACGGCTGATGGCACTATCGTAGCGTTGTTGGAGAAAATCGGGGTTAAGGAAAGAAAAACCGATGGCTAGGAGTAAAGTGGCGGCAAAAATGATCGGCAAAAATCGTTTTAAGTTAGCGATTTGTCCTGTAAGAATCGTCATCAGACCAATAATCATCGGTACAGCAAAGAAAGCTAATCTTTGCCCGGAGACCACTGCATTAATAAAAACTAGGGTTAAACCCACTAGGGCTGCTAGTCGCCATTTTTGGGAAATTTCACTAAAGGCGCTGGCATAACAAATTACCGCACTAGAGACCAAAAACCAAGCCCAGTGCCAGGGGGAAACAAAGGTACCTGGTAGGCGGATCATATTCACTTCCGGACTATAGGCCAATGCCCCACCAACCAAACACCTTGCCTCTAAGCTGGCTTTGAATAGTGAATCAGCCACAAGGCCGCGAGTTCCTACACAACGACCGGTTTTCAGCATCCAGTATTGCATTAGTCCTAGGACACAACAAATAATTACTAAAGTTACTAAAAGACGACCAAAAAATAATAGGGTGGGTTTATCTTTAATTAAGTAATAAGTGCAGAAGATCAAGGGGACATAACCCAGCAAAACTTTAAATCCTAATATTCCTTGCAGAAAAGTCTCACTTTCCCGACAGGGAATCGCGCGCAAGCGACCATCCCTAAACATAGTCATCCCAGCCACGGAATCGCAAGTAGGCAGAAATTGTCTCTGTAAATTGACGGCTAATAGACAGACTACACAGAAAACAAAGATTAATAATAGGGTTGTACCTAATTGTTTCGGGACAATAATCGGTAATTGCTTTTTTCGACATTCTAAAACTAAGGCGATTAAAGCGGGTAGATAAAAGATATCTTTACTTAGCTGGAGGATTTGATTACCTCCTAACCAATAGATAATAGTGCCAGTGAAGGGGACATAGATAATAAATGCCCAAAGAGCCATGCGAGGATAGCTAAAGGAGAAAACTACTAAAATTAAGGCTAAACTTACTGCAGCTCCTATCGTGGCATCAAATAATAAGCTGAGGGGTAATCCGAGCAAAATTGCTACACAAATAGCAAAAATAATCAACCCCGTTAACTTTTGTTTCTTTTGCCTTTCCTCTTTTTTGAGGGCAAGTTTCTCTTTGATGTTAAGCTGGGGACTATCAGCTTTTGTTTTGCCCTGTTTATTCTTTTTTTTCTGGCGATCGATACTTAGTCCGGTCATAACTATGCCTTGCTACGCTACGCTAAGGGCATTATAATCCCTGTTCCCCTCGATCGACTACAAAAGATAACTTCGCACCGCTTCTACTAACCTTTCTGTCCAAAAATTGGCTAATTCTAGGGTTTCTGCTTCCACCATCACCCGAATTAAGGGTTCTGTCCCAGAAGCGCGCACCAAAATTCGGCCTTTTTCTGCCATGGCTGTCTCAGCTTGGCGGATTTCCCGCAGTAAAGGTTCACATTGCTGCCAATTACGTCGCACTTCTCTATCTTCCACCCGCACATTGCGTAAAATCTGCGGATAGGTGACAAAGCTATGATCGACTAAATTAGCCAAGGAAACCGCCGATTTCTGCACTAAAACCGCTAAATGTAGGGCGGTTTGCATTCCATCCCCAGAAACCCCGTAATGATGGCAGAGGATATGACCGGATTGTTCGCCCCCTAGCATGGCTCCAGTTTCCCACATTTGCGCCTGAACGTGCTGATCGCCCACGGCAGTACGCAAGAATTGACCCCCCAGTTTTTGCCAAGCGCGTTCAAAGCCTAAATTAGCCATCACCGTTGCTACTAATAACCCATCGGGTAGCTGTCCGGCTTCTAAGAGGGAACGACCCCAAAAATAGAGGATATAATCGCCATCTACCACTCTACCTTGACTATCCACGGCCAGAACCCGATCGGCATCACCATCGAAGGCAAACCCTAAATCCGCCTGCTGATTAATCACCGCCGCCTGTAAGCTTTCTAAATGGGTAGAACCACAATTAACGTTAATGCGATCGCCATCGGCTCGATCGTGTAGGCAGATAACTTCGGCCCCCAAAGCTTGGAATACTAAAGGTGCTAGGTTAACGGCTGCCCCCCAAGCTAGATCCAAAACTATTTTTAATCCCGATAGGTTAATATCTGTCCCGACGGAAGCAATCACAGCTTGATAATATTTTTGGATTAATTCGGGACAAAAAGTCGCTTTTCCCCAATTTACCTGTTTATCTGCTAATTCTAAATTGCCTCTTAAACCCGCTTCTATCTGTGCCGCTAAACTGCCAGATAACTTTAAACCGCTGCTGTCAAAAAATTTAATGCCGTTATCTTCAGGAGGATTATGACTGGCAGAAATCATGATCCCCCCCATCGCTTCGCTTTCTCTGGTTAAATAGGCGACGCAGGGAGTGGGACATAATCCCAGTTGCCAGACTTCTATTCCTGCCCAAGTCAAACCCGCAGTGATAGCATTGGCTAACATATCACTGGAATTACGGGAATCTTGACCGATAATTACTGGTTTGGTGACACCAGCTTGATTTTTTAATACCTGTCCTGCCCAAAATCCGATTTGTAGCGCTAGGGGGGCAGTTAATAATTCTCCCACTTGGCCGCGAATTCCGTCCGTGCCGAACAGGGGGGATGGCGGTAATTCAATCAAACCCCCTAAGGATAACAGGGGATGCGATCGAGCTTTTTGCCCATTTTGATACGATAAAGACGCTACCATGGCCGATTCCTTTCCTCACACAACACATTCAGAGGATAACATGATCACCGATTTTTTAAAATCAATGTTCCCAGTTGACCCTAATCCTCCTCCCGGAGTTCCTTACATAGAGTGTGGGGTGTAGGGTGTAGGGTGTGGGGTGTAGGGTGTAGGGTGTGGGGTGTGGGGTGTGGGGTGTAGGGTGTGGGGTGTGGGGTGTAGGGTGTGGGGTGTGGGGTGATGGGGAAATAGGGAGAATCAATAAAGGTAGTCTATTGACAACTGATAACTGATAACTGATAACTGATAACTGAATAAAGATTGTTGATTTTTGCGGGAGGTCTAATCATTTGGTAAGCTAAAACGATAATCTTGACCCCCGAATGCCTGTGCTGATCAGTGTTGTCATCCCTACCTACAATCGCGAAGCAATTTTAAAAAAATGTTTAATCGCCCTAGAAAATCAGCGTTTAACCGATAATAAGGTGGAAAACTACGAAATAGTCCTTGTCGATGATGGCTCTACCGATGCGACGATCGCTTGGTTAGAAAGTCAAAAAGCTAATTTACCCCATCTGCAACTGTGGCAACAGGATCACGGTGGACCAGCGATCGCTAGGAATCTGGGGGTAGAAAAAGCTCGTGGTGATACAATTATTTTTATCGATAGCGATCTGGTAGTGACAGAAAATTTTTTGCAAGCTCATGCCGACGCTTTAACCGCTGGGGCAGCCAGTCTCGGCAGCGACCGCTTATTTACCTACGGCAGCGTCATTAATACCTGTAACTTCGAGCATCCTACCAGTGAACCCTATAAAATTACCGATTTCTCCGCCGCTTATTTTGCCACTGGCAACGTGGCGATCGCTAAAAAATGGTTATTAGCAGCGGGATTATTCGACACCCAGTTTCAACTCTACGGTTGGGAAGATTTGGAATTAGGAGTGAGATTGAAGCAATTAGGACTAAAATTAATCAAATGTCCTGAAGCCGTCGGTTATCATTGGCATCCCCCCTTTAATCTCGCTCAAATTCCCAATCTCATCGATAAGGAAATTCAACGGGGACGAATGGGAGTGCTTTTTTATCAAAAACATCCCACCTGGGAAGTGCGGATGATGATTCAAATGACTTGGATTCACAGACTTTTGTGGGGTTTACTTTCCCTGGGGGGAACCCTGAATGAACGCAGCCTCTCCCCGCTGTTACAATGGTTGATCGATCGAGGTAAACCGCAATTAGCCCTAGAAATTGCCCGCATTTTTCTCAATTGGTACAACGTGTGCGGCGTTTATCAAGCTTATCGGGAAATGCAGCTTCAGTGAAATGTCTTGCTGAACACCGCTGAAAGCGTTTCTCACAAAGACGAGGTATGAAAGAAATTGGCATCGTCTCCGATGAGCCACTACTGTTGACCATTCTTGATTCCCTAAAACTAGAGACTTTGTACCTCACCATCGAGATAAATGCCCTCTCAGGTTAACATTTGCCGATCAAAAACTGAATATTTTCTTTCTTTTTCTGATAATTGCTGCCACAATCAAAAGCAATCAGCATAGAGAGCGGCGAAAAACACTGACCACATTTGCCCCTTGTGAATTATCCTCTGAGATTGGGCATATTATAAAGTAAATTTTCCTAGAGGAGGAATCCCATAATGAATATCTTTGATATTTTAATCGGTTTTGTCGGTGGAGGTGCGATCGGGGGTGGGGCTTTATATGCCCTCCAAGAGGGAAAAATCAGGGAAGCACGGCAAAAATATGAGAAAATTCGGACGGCTTTAGGTGAAACCGAAGCGGAGTTAAAAGACAGCAAAGGACAGTTAAAACAACTCGCTCTCTCCGAAGAACGGATTCGCAATATCGAAGCCACCTATAGAGAAGAAGTGGCTAAATTGCAAAAAGAGTTAGAAGATAGCCAAGGACGTTTACAAGAGATAGCCAGTGCCACTGCCGCTCAAGTAGTGGCAGTCGCCGATAAAACCCAAATTCAGCAACTTGAACAGGAATACGAGGCGAAAATCGAGGAATTGCGCCAAAGCTACCAAAGTCAAATACAAGAGATTATAGACGGGAAACAAGGGGAAATGGAGGCCCTGCGTCAAAGTCAACAGGAGCAGATTCTAGAATTAGAAAAGGGCTATCAGTGGCAAATTCAACAACTAGAACAGGGTTATCAAAGCCAACTGTTAGAACTAGAAAACTCCCGCCAAGCAGTAGTGGCGGAACTGCCCATTCCAGAAGATGATCGAACCCCTGAAATCGTCGAACCCTGGGATGATTTCCCCGATAGCCCCAGTGCCGAAGAAATAAATCCTTTTGATGGTTTTATCACTGAAGAAACCCTAGTATTAGAACCAGAATTTGCCCCCGAAACGCCCCTAGAGACGACCGTTTCTCAATCAGAATTCACCAGTGAAATAAATCCTTTTGATGGTTTTATCACTGAAGAAACCCTAGTATTAGAACCAGAATTTGCCCCCGAAACGCCCCTAGAGACGACCGTTTCTCAATCAGAATTCACCTCAGTAATGGAGACATTTGACGGTTTAAACAGCAGGGAAGAAACCTTAGTTTCTCTGGAAATGAACGAGAGCGAAGATTTTACCGTCATGGAAGAACCAGCAATCTCTGACTGGGAGATGTCCGCTGCTGAGATAGAATTTCTCAACAGTCTAACATTAGAGGAAGAAACTAGAACGATCGCTAGTCTAGAAGAATTATCGGGTAATTACGATCAGAGCTTCAGTCAAGAAACCGTTAGCAGTGACACCAGTTTCTCCGATTTATTAGCCACCGACCCAGACAAATTCGCTGATAACCAAAATTTTCTAGATGAGTTATTTGCCGATACTGCTGACAGCAATAACCCCGAATTATTCGATTATTTTGCGGAAGAAAACCCTACAGTTGCATCTAACCGCCAAAATGTTGCTTCTGTTGCGAGTGACCAAGAAGAACTAGATTTCTTTAGTATGTTGGATAGTGAAGAAATGGGCAATCTAGAATCCCTTGAGGAAGAACTGTCCCTTGATGATCTATTTAGCGATGATTTATTCTCGGAGGGGGACAATAGCAAAACCACGAGGCTAGAATCTCATCAGTAGCCAGGCAGATTGCCCGCCATCAAGGCAGAAGACAGGATTTCTTCTCCACCCGATGTCTGGCTTCTGACTTTCTCAATCAGTGCCACCAGAGGGGAGGTGTCCCTCTGACCCCCGATTCCCCTACCATAAAACAGTAAAAAAATCCACATCAAAAGTGGTAGACATTGGCAAAAAAAACAAATATGATATAGGAGGATATGCTATATCCTCTTGGATATATCCAGACTTTAATTTAAGGAGATTTTCCGGTGAAACTCACTATTAAAACCCTTGTTTTATCCACTACCACTTTCGGCTTAATGTGGGGTGTGGCACAAAACGTCCAAGCCACCAATCTAATTGGTGGAGTCACTGCCTCAACGACCATATCAGGACAGGCTACTTGGAATCTAGACGATACCGTCAACGGCAAGGGGCTGCCCGGTAACATTCCGAGTCTTATAGGAGATCACGCTCCGTCGATGAATGGTGATTCTTGGCGGTCAGTCGTAAACCCAACCCTGGGTTCTACAGGTACTATCACTTTCAATCTCAATGGTAGCTATAATTTGGGTGGGTTTACTTTCTGGAACATTGGCGGTGGTAGTCAGGAGCTTACCCGTCAGGGAATTAGCGGTGTGACGATTGAATACTCGAGCAACGGTGGAACAACTTGGACTAGCCTAACTGGTGCTCCTAATTCCTTTACGCAAGGAACTTCTGGTATGCCAGCTACTGATCAGACTCCACAGTCGTTCAGTTTTGCCCCGGTCGCCGCAACTCAGGTGAGATTTATTAATCTGAGTAACTTTGGGGGGTTCACTACCCCCAGCACGAACAATCGTATTGGCTTCTCAGAGATTCAGTTTGCAGGAACCAAAATCCCCGAACCATCTTCCTTGCTTGCCCTGTTAGCCTTTGGTTTAGCGGGTGTTAGTTTGGGAAAAAGAATTTAATCTTGAGATAGTAGGTTGGGTTATAGGATAATCGCATAAGGGTGTATTTCTTGGGTTTGCTTCCCAGTCAGCCAACCTACTTACTTAAGGGTTAAAGACTAGAAATGACGGTTTTCAGGGTGAAAAGTTAGGGCAGGGTATCCCTAGGAGCATTACACCTCGATCCCGATGAGTATCTCGCCATTGAGATAACTGCTTGATTTTTATTGGTAAATATTCTAGACAACTCAGGCTAGATAAGCAAGATCAGCTAAGACGCATTTTAACTGCCTATCCTTAGATTAGCTGAATCTCCCCAACCTCCCCCGATGTCGGGGGGGTGGGGGGTTGGGGCGAGCTTGCCTCAACTGGCAATTCAAATGCGCGGACAGCCTATCTCCACTGCTAACGAATCACTACCTAGCATAATTCTCCCTACATCAGGGCAACATTGGAGGATTCCCCCTCGGATCATCGGCGCCACTATATGGGCATTGTCCTGGTCTCCCCCATTCCTCTACCATAAAACGATAAAAAAACTGTATCAAAAGTAACAGACACTGGCAAAAAAAACAAATAAGATGCGCTAGGGTGCCATACGCCCACTTGACTTTACCTAATCTTAGTTTAAGGAGATTTCCCAGTGAAACTCGCTATTACACCTCTTGTTTTATCCACTGCCACTTTCGGCTTAATGTTGGTTGTGGCAGAGAACGCCCAGGCCTTTGACCTGATTCCTAAAGTCACTGTCCAAACGGATATGGGGACTCAATCAGGTTTTAATATAGTCAACACTGTCAACGGGGCGGGGTTAGTGCCAAATAGTGTTGGTCCTCTTCACGTTGCGTCACAACTCAATACCAATAATAGTACTTTTTGGCAGGCCGCCGGAATAACTGGTTCTATCACTTTTGGTTTCGGTCGTGTCTATAATCTCGTTGGGTTTAATTTCTGGAACCTTAACGGTGGGGGTCAGACTAGATTTCGGGGAATTAACGGTGTGCAGATTCAATACTCCACCGATGGGACGAATTTCTTTAATATAGCGGGTGCCCCTACCAACTTCACCCAAGGAGTTGAAACCCTTGCGGCTCAACTTCCACAGGAAGTCAATTTTGCCCCAGTTAGGGCATCTCATGTTAAATTTAATGTCCAGAGTAACTTTGGGAACTCGCAACTTCGTAGTGGCTTTGCAGAGATTCAATTTAAATCAATACCCGAACCTTCCTCCACCCTGGCTCTGTTAGCCTTGGGTTTAGCGGGTATTGGTTTGAGAAAAAGAATTTAATATTTAAAATGGTAGCGACTGTCTTGATTGTCAAGGGGTAACTCAAAAAACAATCAAGGAGTCGCTGTCGAACCTAAAATCTCAAGCCAGAAAAAAGCGCAGCAAAAACTAAGTCGCTCAGGTTAACCCAAAGCAAGCGCAACCCTTGATCAGAGATAACAAAAAGTGTGAATCTCTAGGAACAAGGTGGTAAA
>SFBL01000128.1 GCA_007095785.1 Microcystis aeruginosa Ma_SC_T_19800800_S464 | reverse complement strand
TCATGTCTTTCTCCTTCCGTGACATCGGTAAATACTTCTTTGTCTAAAAAAGTAATCGAGTCCCTATCTAAATAATCCATCAATTGAGGGAAAAACAACTCAATAAATTCGACAAAAAAGGTGGAGATTAACTCCTTAAATAAGCGATCATGGTCAATATTATTAGTCATGTAATATCATCTTAACTAATCTGAGTGATGAATGACTACTATTCCCTATTATATTCTGAAAAGTCGGTTTTGGCAACAGATTGTTATGACCTCATCCCCTTAACCTACGAGGAGAGGGGGATGCTTCCCGCAAAAAAACCATTGCTTCAGGGTGTTATAGTGTTGAGACAAGTGCAGCTTTTTACCCCATCTCCCCATCTCCTAATCCCTGACTGATAACTGATTACTGGTCACTGATAACTGAATATCCCCCAATAACTAAAGGAAAGATAAAGTTATCGATCGCCCTCCGGAGCCAGTGTCAGAATAAAAGCAGGGAGATGACCAAGGAAAACCGACAACTCTCCATGTTTTTCCCGTCATCGCCCCTAAAATTTATTTGGTTCAGATTTATGCAAACTGCCAATCCTCCTCAAACGGAGAAAAAAGAGCATCCCAGTGGCGATAAACGCTTCAAAGTCCTCGACATTACCATGAAGCGAGCAGGATATAATCAATCAGCCCTGATTGAAGTCCTGCACAAAGCGCAAGAAGCCTTTGGATTCCTAGAAGAAGATGTTCTCCTCTATGTTGCCCGGGCGCTAAAACTGCCCCTCAGTCGCGTCTATGGGGTAGCAACCTTCTATCATCTCTTTTCCCTGAAACCGGCGGGAAAACACACCTGTATCGTCTGTATGGGGACAGCTTGTTATGTCAAAGGCAGCGGCAAAATCCTCGAAGACATCGAAAACAGCTTTGATGTCAAAGTGGGAGAAACCACCGCCGATGGAGAAATTTCCCTAGTGTCGGCCCGTTGTATCGGGGCCTGTGGGATTGCGCCGGCCGTGGTCTTCGATGGAGTCGTGGCCCCGAAACAAGATTCGGAAACTGTCTTAGCGAAACTACAGAGTTTCTCCCAGTAATTTTTCACTTTAGTGGATTGAAAAAAATATGGACTTACAAGAATTATTGGCAGTGGCCGCAAAAGAAAAAGCTAGACAAAAAAGCATCCGGGTGCATTGTTGCACTTCCACCGGTTGCCAAGCTGCTAACTCCCTCCAAATCGAAAAAAACCTCGCCACTGCCGTCAAAGAGGCACACCTAGAGGATACAGTCGAAGTGGTGGGGGTCGGTTGTATGGGTTTTTGTGGTCGCGGTCCGTTGGTGGAAGTGGATCCCCAGGATCTCCTATACGAAGAAGTCACCCCGGAAAGTGCGGCCAGCATTATTGCGGCCTTAAACGGCGGCAAAACCGAGGTGCAATTAGGGGACTCCAAACATCCCTTTTTCTCCCATCAAGTCAAAATTGTCCGGGAAAATAGCGGTAAAATCGATCCCGATCGCATTGAGGAATATATCGCCGTCGGGGGTTATCAATCTCTCTACAAGGCCCTCTACGAGATGACTCCGGCCCAGGTGGTGGAGGAAATCACCAAAAGCGGTTTACGCGGCCGGGGTGGTGCGGGTTATCCCACCGGTTTAAAATGGGCGACGGTGGCTAAACAACCGGGTAAACAAAAATACGTTATCTGTAATGCTGATGAAGGGGATCCCGGGGCGTTTATGGACCGCAGTGTTTTGGAAAGTGACCCCCATTTAGTCCTGGAAGGAATGGCGATCGCTGCCTATGCCGTGGGGGCCGATCATGGTTATATCTATGTTAGAGCCGAATATCCCCTAGCGATTGATCGCCTGCAAAAAGCGATTAATCAGGCCAAAAAATTCGGTTTAATGGGTTCCCAAGTATTCGAGTCCACTTTCGATTTTAAGGTGGATATCCGCATCGGGGCGGGGGCTTTTGTCTGTGGAGAGGAAACCGCTCTCATCCATTCCATCGAAGGCGGCCGCGGCACTCCCCGCACCCGTCCCCCCTATCCGGCCCAATCAGGTCTCGATGGTTGTCCCACCCTGATTAATAACGTCGAGTCCTACGCTAATATCGCCGCTATTATCCGCGAGGGGGCCGCTTGGTATGCCAATATCGGTACTGCCACCAGTAAAGGCACAAAAATCTTCGCTTTAACGGGAAAAATCCGCAATAATGGGCTGATTGAAGTGCCGATGGGTATTACTCTCCGGGAAATTGTCGAGGAGATGGGGGGTGGTGTTCCCGATGGTCAAGTGAAAGCGGTACAAACCGGCGGCCCCTCTGGGGGTTGTATTCCCGCTAATTTACTCGATACTCCCGTGGATTACGAATCCTTAGCCAAACTCGGTTCAATGATGGGATCCGGGGGGATGGTAGTTATGGATGATACCACCAGCATGGTGGAAGTGGCGAAATTCTATATGGAATTCTGTCGCGAGGAGTCCTGTGGTAAATGTATCCCCTGTCGCACGGGAACAGTACAAATGTTTGAATTATTGGCCAAAATTATCGCTCGAAAAGCCGATATTCACGACCTCGAAAACCTAGAACATCTCTGTCAGATGGTCAAAGAAACCAGTCTTTGTGGTCTTGGCCAAAGCGCTCCCAATCCGATTTTAAGTACCCTAAAGTATTTTAAGGAGGAATATCTGGCTCTGTTACAGGAAAGCAAGCACCCTGTCTCTGTATAAATATAACTCAATCGATTTTTCCGGCTGCGGCAAGTCAGGTCAGCAGCCGGGTTATCTTGAAGAGAGTTAGCAGTAGTCTCAGGAGACAATAGATTATGACTTGGCGCGGCTCAACCGATACAAAAGATCGCATTTTTGCAGCTTTAGTATATCTTTTACCCTTATATTCGGCCTTTGCCTTCGGTGTCTTTATCTTTCAGCAAATCCCTTTTCTAGGAGCGGCCTTAGCAATAGTTTTAACTCCCTTAGCTTTTCTCTATAGTTCTCTGGGAAGCTTTGGCAGTTTAATTATCTTTTTCGTCCTCTTTTTCGCTGTGGTACGCAATCCCCGCATCAGTCATTTTATCCGCTTTAACACCATGCAGGCGATTTTAATCGATATTTTGGTGTATTTATTGGGATTGGCCTTAGGTTTCTTTGCTCAGGGTTTAGGGGCGAATTTGGTGGTAGAAACTCTTTTTAATGTCGTCTTTTTGGGAGCATTTGCCGCCTGTGTTTACAGCATTATACAGTCGGTTATCGGCAAATACGCCGATATTCCCACAATTTCCGAGGCGGCCTATTCCCAAGTGGGAGGTTAAGTTAGCTTGAGTTTGTCCCCTTTTTCGGCTACAGTCTCTCCAGAATCAATGCGTTCGCTGCCAGGCCACATCTATGAGTCCATTTAAACAGACGCTACGGGAACTCAACGCTCAGAAGGGGAAAATAGCCGCTTCTGTGGGCCGAAAAACACCTAAACGGGTTAATCGTTGGTTTAAATGGCTTTCTCCCGGTCTTTTTGTCAAACGCTGGCTTTTAATCAGTTTAACCGGCGTTTTTCTCACCTCCTTCGGTTTAGCTATTTGGGTAAAATTAACCCCAGTTAATCGCTTTTTAGAGTTTGTTTCCCAAGCATTAGAAACGATCGCCCGTTTGGTCCCTAATTCTGTTTCCGGGCCGCTGGCGGTTTTGCTGGGTGTCTTTTTGTTATTCTGGGGTCAGAGTCGCACCGTCGAAACGATTACAGAAGCACTACAACCGGACGCATCGGAGGAATTAGTCGATCTCCTACGCACCCATCGTCGTCTTCATCGCGGCCCGAAAATTGTGGCAATTGGTGGCGGTACAGGTTTATCGACCCTTTTACGGGGTTTAAAACAGTATAGTTCCAATATCACCGCTATTGTCACCGTAGCTGATGATGGCGGTTCTTCGGGCCGATTACGTCGGGAAATGGGCATTTTACCCCCGGGGGATATTCGCAATTGTATCGCCGCTTTAGCCGATGAGGAAAAGTTATTAACGGAATTGTTTCAATATCGCTTTCATGCTGGGGATGGTTTATCGGGCCACAGTTTTGGTAATTTATTTATCAGCGCTATGACCGAGATTACCGGCGATCTGGAACAGGCGATCGATGCTAGTGCCAAAGTTTTGGCCATTCGCGGTAAAGTGCTACCTGCTACCCTTACCGATGTTAGTCTCTGGGCTAAGTTAGCCGATGGGCGCATTATTGAGGGAGAATCGAAGATAACCGAAGCTATGGGGCAAATTCGTCAGATTGGCTGTCATCCTGCCGATCCGGTCGCTTTACCGGCTGCTTTAGCGGCAATTAAGGAAGCAGATTATATTATTATCGGGCCGGGTAGTCTTTATACCAGTATTATCCCTAATTTGTTGGTTCCCGCAATTCGTCAGTCCTTGGCACAGGTGACGGTTCCCCGTGTCTATGTTTGTAATATTATGACCCAGCCGGGGGAAACGGATAATTATTCGGTGGCAGATCATTTGCGCGCGATCGAAGGAGTTTGTGAAGAACGCGTCTTTGATGCGGTTTTAGCCCAAAGAACTGCACCATCGCCCCAATCCTTACAATTATACGCCCAAGAGCATAGTCATCCCGTCTTTTTAGATCGCGAGGAGGTGGGAAAAATGGGTTATCGCATTGTTTTAGCGAATGTTATGGCAGAAGATGAAGTTACTGCTAAAGTTCGTCACGATCCCCAACGTTTAGCCCGAGTTTTATGGCGCTGGTATGCTAAAAAGTGAATAGCGAGATGACTAAATGTTTTTATCTAGCTTTGTCAAGTTATAAAATCATATTTTTTGCTTTAATTTGCCGACATTAGCCAAATTTGCTGATTAAAGCCCTAGGAAAAAATTAGCCTAAAAACCATTTCGCCTTATTCTGTGTTATACTCAGATTTTGAAGAGAGATGATCATGCACTACTCTACTAAATCTAATCAAGAGACAGGTGCGACAGTCTATTCCCCAAGCGATGGAAGTGAATTAATTCCTGCTGAGGTTAAACTAGATATAAACGGGCAAAACTATCAATCACTTAATATACCTCTCCCAGAGGGCTATACAGTAGATGATGAAGGAATCATCAATAACTATGGTAGCGAACCCAAGATTTATCTATCAAAATCCCCATCTTTAGAACAGCAAAAATGGTATATTTTGCAAGGATTAGGGGCGGTTTTATTGGTTGCTTTGGTGTTATTAATCACCTTTTCCGTTAGCTAGATAAAAACCGTAGGATTGACATTTAAGTTGAGCGAGACAGGAAAACTTTAATTTACACCATAGAGTCTGCATCCCAAGTATCGGGAGCATATATTGGAACCGACTCTATCTATCTGTCCAAATAGTAAGTACCTAAGCAAAATTAATTACACATATCTAACCACCTCTTGCCTCTTGCCTATCTTCACTAGGAAATTAGTTTTGCACGACTACTTAAATCTGACAGCTGAACTTTTTTACTTTGCTAAACTTGACAATTTTTTTCAGTTTTTTGTGGGTTGCTTCGTGATCAACAATAGAACAACCAATAGAGATAACTTCTCAAAGGAAATTCAACAGGTATGAAATTTAATCCTTCTCTTAGTCAAGAACCTCGCTATCAGGCAATTCCTGTTATGCAGATAACTTCCAAAGAAACCCTTCTCCATTGGTTAGAACGGACAGGAAGATTAAAATTACGTCAATCTGATGCTCATCCCGATTCGCAAATTTTAGAAGAACTAGACGATATTATCGATCCAGATAATTATGCTATAGAAGAAGAAGAATAAATAGTCTGACTGGGAGTTAGGAGTGAAATTTCAATTATCTAATATTCAGGAGATTAAGAAAGTGGTATCAACGAAAAAAACGGCTTTAATTTACTGTGAAAATCAGTTTGGACGTGTGGATGGAAAAACGGCAGCTGGCTTGATCCGACAATCAGAAATATATACAATTGTTGGAGTGCTGGATAGTTCCTTAGCAGGAAAAGATGCGGGAGAAGCATTAGGAGACAAAAAAAATCATATTCCCATTTTTGCCAATTTACAAACAGCCTTAGAAAAACTTAGAGATGTTCCCAATTGTTATATCTACGGCAAAGCACCCTTAGAAGCGTTTATTCCCCCCCTAGAAAGGCTGCTAATTTTAGAAGCAATGGCACAAGGAATGGATATTATTAATGGTTTGCATCAATTCTTCTCCGAAGATTTAGAATTTAGGGAGCAAGCTAGTCAGTATGGTGTGCAAATTACAGATATTCGTAAACCACCACAATTAGCTGATCTTCATGTATTTACTGGGCAAATTTCCCAAGTAAATATACCCGTTATTGCCTTTTTAGGAACCGATTGTGCTTGCGGAAAAATGACCACTGCGGTGGCAGTTAATCAAACTCTCCAAGACTTGGGTATTAAGTCTGTCTTAGTCGCTACTGGACAAACTAGCTTGATGCAGGGAGCAAGATATGGGGTTTCGATCGATGCTTTGGTTTCTCAATTTGTCATCGGTGAAATTGAAAATGCTGTGGTTCAAGCTTTTGAGCAAGAAAAACCCGATATTATTTTAGTGGAAGGACAAAGTTCTCTGAGTCATCCTGCTTTTATGAGTTCCGTGGGAATTTTGAAAGGAAGTAGGCCCGATGGGATTATTTTACAACATCCCCCAGCCCGAAAATTTCGCTGTGATTTTCCTCATTTAGCCATGCCAAAATTACAGGAAGAAATTTCACTAATTGAGGCAATTTCTCCCACTAAAGTTATCGCTATTGCGATTAATCACGAAAATCTCACCACAGCAGCGACTGAGCGTATTATTGCCAAATATGAGCGAGATTTTCAGTTACCGACTACTGATGTTTTGTTACACGGATGTGAGAAATTAGTCCAAGCTTTATGCGATCGCTTTCCGAAATTAAACCGGAAAATCAAAGGGGAAATTTTAGCTGCAGTTCCGGCAATTGGGAGCAAATAGGCTGATGAAAGACCTTTTACCCAGAATCGAGATTTCTCTCCCGAAAATACGCCATAATGCTCGTTTACTCTGCCAATTATACGGCAGCAAGGGACTTTCTGTGATGGGAGTTTCCAAAGCGATTTTGGGTGATCCCTCGATCGCCTTGGCGATGATTCAAGGTGGAGTTAACTTTATCGCAGACTCTCGAATCGAAAATATTCTCAAAATGAAACAAGCAGGAATAGTGACAACTTTTGTTCTGTTGCGTACTGCCTTGAGTCAAGCAGAATCAGTGGTTAACATTGCAGATATCAGCTTAAATACCGAATTAGCAACAATTCAGGAACTTTCCTATTATGCTCAAGAAAAACAAAAAATACACCGCATTATTATCATGACGGAGTTAGGGGATTTACGCGAAGGTGTACTGCCGAAAGATCTCATCAAGTTCATCAAAAAAACCCTCGCTTTTCCCTTTATCAAAATTGTTGGACTGGGTTGTAATTTGGCTTGTTATGGAGGTATTAAACCTGATAGCCATAATATGAGCAAATTATCTGTGTTAACAGATACAATTGAGCAGGAATTTTTAATAAAATTACCGATTATTTCAGGAGGCAATTCTGCTAACTATCAATGGTATCAAAAAAGTAGCGAAGTTGGTCGGATTAATAATCTGCGTTTAGGAGAATCAATTTTATTAGGTTGTGAAACAGTTAATCGACAAGTGATACCCGGCTTATATACCGATGCTTTTCGGTTAATTGCTGAAGTAATCGAATCTAAAGATAAACCATCTCTACCCTCTGGAGAAATTGGTCGAGATGCTTTTGGTAATGTTCCCAGCTTTATCGACGAAGGCATTCACCGTCGAGTTATTATTGCATTAGGAAGACAGGATATTCTTATCTCTGGATTACAAACAAGTCAGGATATAAAAATATTAGGTTCTAGTAGCGATCATCTAGTTCTTGATAGTCATAACAAGAGGTTAAAAGTAGGAAGCGAAGTCAGTTTTAATCTTGATTACGGAGGACTTTTAACAGCCATGACTTCTCCTTTTATTACTAAAAGTTATGCTCTCAATGCAGTAGCACAACTGTCTTGATCGATGAATAAATATCCACAGATATATTTAGGGTCTGCTGGCTTATCACCTTGACATCAAGGCCGTAGAGATTTGTACTCAATTACTATCCTATCGCTAAATTCCGGGAAGAAATCAAAATCCCCCTCAATCCTGAACAAATTCCTAATCATCTCGTTTGGCCTTATGATCAGCCGCCCCGAGGTATAATTCCCCTACTTTCGGGTTATTGAGTAAATCTTGACCGGATCCCTGAAAACGATCTTGACCACTTTCTAAAACATAACCTCGATCGGACATCCTTAGGGCTTTTTTGGCATTCTGTTCCACTAAAATAATGGCAGTTCCCGTCTGATTAATCGCTTTTATCTGTTCAAAAACGCTGGTTACTAAGATAGGAGATAAAGCTGCCGAAGGTTCATCGAGAATTAATAAATCTGGTTGCAACATCAGCGCTCTTCCCATGGCTAACATCTGTCTTTCTCCTCCGGATAAAGTGCCGGCTTTCTGACGACGGCGCTCCAGCAATCGGGGAAACATGGCATAAATGCGCTCTTTTAGCGGTTTAATCGCTTTTTTACTGGTAAAAGCTCCCATTTCCAGATTTTCCTCGATGCTCAGGGATGGAAAAACATTAGCAATTTGGGGAACATAACCCATACCGAGGGGAACGATTTGATTAGATTTCCAACCAGTGATATTTTTTCCCTTAAAAGTGATAGTTCCAGCACTGGGTTTTAATAAACCAAAAATCGTCTTAGCAAGGGTAGATTTTCCCGCACCATTGGGACCGATAACCGTGACTAATTCCCCCGGTGCAATGCGAAAGTTAACCCCTTGCAATATGTATAAATCCTGCACATAACCAGCATAAACTTGTTCAACTTCTAAAAGAGAATCCATGGTAAGGTAAAAAGGAGATAGGAGAGAGTAATATCAGTTGTGAATGGGGAAGTGGGGAAGTAGGGAAGTAGGGAAGTAGGGAAGTGGGGAAGTGGGGGAGTGGGAAGCATTTTCAGTAATCAGTAAACTGAAAACTTACATCTGATAACTGATAACTGATAACTGATAACTGATAACTGATAAATTAGGGAGTTTTTTGTAAATCGGGACGTTCTTCCGGCAGAATTGCACCTTCGACGGGGCATACTTGTAAACAGATACCACAGTCGATACAAGTGGCAAAATCAATCCAATACCAATCGGTTCCTTTAATATTTTTACCCGGTCCCGGATGGATGCAAGCAACAGGACAAGCGGAAACGCAATCGGCAACCCCTTCACAAATTTCAGTGACGATCGAATGTGGCACAGTGTTTTCTCCTCTAATTCTTAACATTAGTTTACCACTTTTAGGCACTACCGTGCCAGGATTGGAATCATTGTCAGGAAACTTCCCTTAATTCCCTACAATCTTGGGAGTTTTTTCTTGATCTTAGCAAGAAGTAAAATAGGAGTTTTGCCGATGGTTTTTACTATTCCCTTAGGGGAGGACAAATAGTTAATTTCTTCCTGTAATTTATGATTATTTTTCTGAAGATTATTATGATTATTTTCTAATTCTCTTAGTGATATTTCCATCTCTTGCATAGTATGATAATCTTGCTGTTGTTTCAGATACATTGTCTGTTGTGCTTCCTGTAATTTTCTTAACTCTAACCAGACTTGATGCTGACTTGATTCGTTCCGTTCACTGAGCGCATACCAGAGAAAATTACTGATTTCTGCCGCTAGTTTTTGATTAACTTCAACAAGCTCGATAATATCAATTTTTTCGGGGGTAATTTTCGGGTATAACCTTCTTAAATTTTGGGCGATATGAGAGGAAAAAGCGATGATTCTAGAAGCGGATAAAATGGCATAGTGTTTTTCTAAGTCTAATGGTAAATTACCGTTTTCTTCTGGGAAATTAGAAGCAAGCAAAAGTAGAGAAGGAGTGTTTAAGGGACTGGTATAAAAAGTGGAAATAAATAAATTAGCCTGTAGGCGATCGCAAATAGTTTGGATTTTTCTGGCATCCTTTCCCGTACAATTATAATCGTAGGATTCTGCGGGCCAATATTTAAATTTTTCCCATCGTGGTGCGGTGTTATTTCTATCTAAAATAACAATGTCTTGACTAAATTCTAATTGACTCCAATGCTCTAGAATTGAAGACCAAACCCTGGCTAATTTTCCTTGATCGATTTGAAAAATTACGCCATCAATAACAATAATTGGGGGTTTCTTCTGGGAGATAGCTTGAATTGTTTGTAATTTTTCTCGCTCCTCTTCCTGTAAAATTATGCCTAAATCTTCCATCTTAACTGGATTGGGTTTAACTTCTAGATCCTTAATGTCTGGGTGAGGAATTTCATAGATTTTACACACTTGATAATGTTCCTCTAATGCTTGACCATTGCTGCCATGTTCTAAACCTTGGAGATTTAAATAATATAACCCTAAAATCTCAGGAATCAAAGCCATTTTTTCCCCTTGACTGCCAATTCTTAACCAAAATTCGTAATCACCAGCACAGCGAAAGTTTTCCTGAAAATAACCATATTTATCGTGCAGCATTTTTCGCCACATTGGTTGAGAACCCACACAACAACCTTGACGCATCTGTTGATAGGAGTAATTTGGCCAATTCCAATGTTTTAAAGCTGGGGTGGTGGCAAAAGTATCATTTTTGATGGTAGTAATTAATTGATCGGCATAAACTAAACTAATCTCTCTATTGTTATCTAGATAATTAGCCATAATTTCCAGAGCATTGAAACAGCGACGATCATCAGTATTCCCATTGGTGATATAGGAACCCCTAGCTAGTTTAATAGCACGATTCCAAGCGCAGTAGAGGGTTTCTCGTTCTTTAGTTCTCTGGTAAATGATATTAGGGTAATTTTCTTGAAACTCTTGGATAATCTCCCCTTCATTCTCCGGAGAAGCACTATCGATAATAATAATTTCTACTTCTCCCTTTTCATAAAGAGTTTGAGTAACTAAATCCTCTAGACAACCCCGGATAAACTCCGCTGATTTATAGGTAGAAACAATTACAGAAACTTTGATCCTCTGCACTGGTATAGAGTTATTACAACTAGGATTCATCGGCTTATCTGATCGCAATTCAAGACAGAAAAAATTTTTGATAATTTTGAAAAAGAAGATTTTAAGACTCTATATTCGATCGAGAGAATTGTCAAGATGTTATCAACTTTTACTGAAGATACCAGTTTATTTACCTTTTGCTTGTTACTTGACATAATAAAAAAGTATAATGGGAAGGCTGTGGAAAATGAGCAACAATGACCGTATCTTCCTCCCTAGACTGGTTAACCCGTGGAACCAGTGATTTATTCCCCCATCAACCCGACTCCCAAGAGCCTAGGGAAAATTTAACCCAACTACTGCAAACCACCGATCGCCCTTTAAGAATTAAACTAGGTATTGACCCCACCGGCAGCGATATTCACCTAGGTCATAGTATCCCTTTTCGGAAACTGCGTGCTTTCCAGGATGCCGGTCATGTAGCAGTGGTGATTATTGGCGATTTTACCGCTAGAATTGGCGATCCGACGGGAAAATCGGAAGTTAGAAAACAATTGACGAGCGAAGAAGTGAGAGCTAATGCCGAGAATTATCTGGCACAATTACGCCCAATTTTAGATTTTAACACCCCTAATCGCCTAGAAATTCGCTATAACTCGGAATGGTTGGGGAAATTAGACCTCTCGCAAATTCTCGAACTCCTCTCCACCATGACCGTCGGGCAAATGCTGGCAAAAGAAGGCTTTTCCGAACGCTACGACAAGGAAAACCCGATTTTTCTCCATGAATTTCTCTATCCCTTAATGCAGGGTTATGATTCCATAGCTGTCGAGGCCGATGTCGAATTAGGAGGAACCGATCAAAAATTTAATATTGCCGTCGGTCGCGATTTACAGAAGTATTTCGGCAAAAAACCGCAATTCGGGTTACTTTTACCGATTTTAATCGGAACCGATGGCAGTCAAAAAATGTCCAAATCCCTGAATAATTATGTGGGATTGCGGGAATCGGCCCTGTCCATGTACTCGAAACTGGAAAAAACCCCCGACGCTTTGTTAAAAGATTATTACGAACTATTGACAAATTTGCCTTTAGATGCTATGCCAAGCAATCCGCGAGAGGCACAAAAACAACTGGCGATCGAGGTAGTTGCCCAGTTTCACGGGAAAGAGGAGGCATTAAAGGCACAAAAAACGGCGCAGGAGATAGTTCTACAGGGAAATACGGCAGCTGCGGCCTCTGTCCCCGAATTTTCGCTCAAATCGGTCACTTTTCCCCTGAAATTATTCTATCTTCTCTCGGCCACTGGCTTGTGTAAAAGTAGCGGCGAAGGGAGAAGACAGATTCAGGGGGGTGCGGTGAGGATCGATAGCGAGAAAATCACCGATGTGGACAAAAGTTTTGAGACAGCCGAAGCTTTAACCGGAAAAGTCCTACAGGTGGGCAAAAATAAATTTATTCGCTTCGTAGCTTAAATAGGCGAAAAAGTCCCTATTCGGCGGCTTTTTCCACGATTTCTAACTCAAAATCTCGAAAATGGGCTTTAAACTTTTTACTGAACTCGACGAGGATAGGTAGATTGGCGCTAACCGGCCTACCACGCCATTCGGTGACAAACGCTTTCACCTGTCCCTCCAGTCCTTTCACGTCAAAAGGATCCGATTTGTGTTCAGGATGATGATAAACTACCACGGACTCAATTACACGAACTCGATCGCCAACTTTCATAAACTCTCTAGCGAAGACAAACGCCTATTGTATCTTTGAAGACAATCTTATCATTGTACGCTATATCAGGGAACGGGGAACTGAAAACTCTTAAGAAACACATTCACCAGTAGAGGAGTACTGGGAGCAACATAAGCGTCAACTGTTGTCCAAAGCTGACGGCTGAGGGCTAAAAAACTGATAACTGCTCACTGATTTGATAGCATAGAGGAAAACCTATAGAGAGTGAAGCGGTATGAGTGGCTATAAAGATTCTTCTTCCATGCGCTATTTCCTAGCTGGATTAAAACCCTTTGCCCAACCTTTATTTTGGCTGCCGCTAGGAATATTTTCCTTGGCTCTAATTGGTTTGTGGGTATATCAACAGAATCCTGAATGGTTGGGTTCGGTATTAGATACCCCAGGAATGTCCTTGGAGGAACGGGAAATCCGGGCTAACCAGATTACCGATGCTCCTCTCCCCACTGCTGTACCACTGCCGGCCATTCCTGCCGATAATAATACCGCTCGCCTGAACAAACCAGCCCCGACCCAGCCTTTTAATCCCTTAAATACTAATCCCAATAACAACCAGAAACCCTCTTTATTCACCCCGTTAATGCCGCAGACTAAGCAAAATCAGGCACCGAAGGCTAGTAAAAGTCTGCAACCGATTCAAGTGCGACCGATTAGTGGCGACAGTAGCAATTATCCTTTACAAAGGGAAATCGAAAACCGCTCGCGGACTGGTAACTCTAATAATTATCCTAATCTCAACCCCGGGGGCAACCCGAATCAAGTCAACCCTCAGGGAAATTATTCCCCTGAGCAACAAAATGTTCAGTCCCTACCCTCCTGGAATAATGCCAACCCTAACCCGGTCCCGGGCCCTAGCAACCAATCCAACTATTACCAACCCCCTGTATATCAGGCCCCCGTCTACGGCAGTCAACCTAACGTCACTGGTTATCCCAATCAGGGAATGCCGGCCAACAATAATGGCATCCCCAATCAAGTTCCCCCTCAAAGTACTAATCGAGGCTTCTCCATCCAACAACCCATTAATACCAGGTCTTCTGGTTACTAGAGGGACTTAGATTTGAGCTTGCAGGAAGTCTAATAAAATCGGATTAACTATTTCTGGGGCCTCATCCTGGGGACAGTGGCCTAAACCAGCTAAGGGGATAAACTGTTTTACAGTCGGGAATCGTGCTAATTCTCGGCCCAAAGGCAAGGGTTCCCAGGGATCTTCGCTACCCCAAAGCAGAATAGCCCGACAGGGGAGAATCGGCAGCAGGTCTTCCGGCAGTGGGCCGCCAGAATAACCGGTAAAAGCGAGGAAAACCTCGATCGCTCCTGGATCTCGGGCGGGTTTTAGGATTATTTCTACTAATTCCTCGGTTACTGCTTCCGAGCGCTGATAAGCTTGCAGGAGAATTTTACGCACTGTCTGGGGTTTAGCGATCTGTTGGAAGAAAAAAGCCCCAATTGCTTTATTTTTGAGAATTATCTGGGCAATATCCGCCCCGAAACGACGATACCAGGGTAATTTACCCCGTTTTCTTTCGTGCAGTAGTCTGAGGGAACAATTAATCGCCGCTACCCCAAGGACCAAATCGGGATAATCGACGGCAGCCTGCATAATGGCCACACAACCGATGGAATTACCCGCCAAAAAAGCAGGACCCCCCACCACTTCCCGACAAAAATCGGCAATTTGCGCCCCCCAAGTCTCGAAAGTGTAATCGATCTCGTTTTTTGGTTCGGGTTTGTCGGAACCGCCAAAACCAATTAAATCTAGGGCAAAACAGCGACATTTTTCGCCTAAAACGGGGATATTTTTTCGCCAATGTCCCCAAGATGCCCCAAATCCATGCACAAGCACGATCGCTGGCCCTGTCTCCCCCGCACTTTGATAGGTGATTTTGAATCCCCGCCAATACCAGATTTTTGGTTGTGTCTCTAATCCTAGAATTTGCTGCATACTTTGTTGTATCTGTAAAGCATTTGTTGCTTTTCTTAATATATACTGTCAGGTTAAGTGGCGGCTAGGAGAAGGGACTGGGTTGTTAAAGTTCGATCGGGAGTTAATCATACTATTAAAAAGGGATTTGGTATAATACAGTGTTTAGAGGCGTTTTTTGAAAACGTCTGCCAAAATTTCTAGCTTCAACGCCTCGATCCTCTCAAGTTATGAGTAGTAGAGTGCGTCTAAGTTTAATCGCTTGCTCCCGGGAAATTATGAGAATTAAACAAATTACAGTTAAGCATCTTTTTGGCATATTTGACCATACAATTAATCTCAATATGGAGGAAAGAATAACTATTATTCATGGTAAAAATGGCTTTGGGAAAACCTCAATACTGCGATTGGTCAATGGTTTTTTTAACGGAAAGTATCCAGACATAAGAGCTATTCCTTTTCAAAAATTTACTATAATTTTTGACGATAAAAGCTTTGTGGATGTTGTCAAAGCTTCCACCAGTAAGAATAAAAAAAGTAATGCAAGACCAAAGATTAATTTTAATTTTACTTCCTCCGATCAAAAAGAAAAACTGACTTTTGAGCCTAATTTACCAGACGGTAAAACAATCTCTTTCCCTCTCGGTATGATAGATGAGTTCATACCCCGTTTAGATAGAGTTGGAGCAGAAAAATGGATATATACCCCCACAAAAGAAATTCTGGATTTAGAAGATATTTATGAACGATTTGGAGAATATTTACCCAAGCAATTCCAGCAAGAATATCCTGATTGGTTAAAGAAAATTATAGACTCTATTAATGTTCGTTTTATTGAATCACAACGTCTATTAGATATTTCCAATAGTGCCAAAATTGGCAGAACTATAAGGATGCCGATGACATTGTACTCTGTGGCCAGCTATTCTCAAGATTTAGCAGAAAATATTCAAACTAAATTAGCAGAGTATGGACAAATATCTCAAACTTTAGACCGAACCTTTCCGGCGAGAGTTGTACAAAAAAAGGCATCATTGACCGATGATGAACTAAAGGAAAAAATCGATCAACTTGAAAGGGAAAGAAATCAATTAATTAGCGCAGGACTGTTGAAAAAAGATGAAGATTCTAACTTTCAAGTTAAAGATAGTATTGATGATAGCACCAGAAAATTATTATCGGTTTATATTGAGGATGTAGAGAGAAAGCTCAATGTATTCAATGACATTCATCCTAAAGTAGAGCTATTTAAAAATATAATTAATAAAAAATATTCTTTCAAAAGTGTTACTATTGATCAAGGCAAAGGATTTATCTTTACTACCCAGGAAGGGGAGGTTTTATCGCCAACAGATTTATCTTCTGGGGAACAGCACGAATTAGTAATTTTATATGAATTGTTATTTAAAGTTAAACCTAATACTTTGATCTTAATTGATGAACCAGAAATGTCACTTCATATTTCATGGCAGCAGGAATTTTTAAAAGACTTACAGGAAATCACGAAACTTTCCGAGTTAGATATTTTGATGGCTACCCATTCTCCTGATATTATTAATGATCGTTGGGATTTGACAGTTGAATTAGAGAAACCAAAACAAAAATGAAAGATCAGATAACACCTGACAGAATTGCTAATAGCATTCGTTTACTACGCGGCGATCATGAGGGAGTTTTTTTAATTGTTGAAGGTCATAGTGATAAACTTATTTATGAGCGATTAGTAAACAAGCAAGAGGTTAGGGTGACAATTGCTTCTGGTAAAAATAATGCTATCAAAGCATTATCCATCTTAGAAAAAGAAGACAGTTTTCGTCGAGTTGTTGCTGTTATAGATGCAGATTTTTCGAGAATAGAACAGCAAATTCCCGACAGTAATAATCTCTTTTTGACTGATGAACATGATTTGGAAATGATGTTAATTAAATCTCCTGCTTTCGATAAATTATTAAAAGAACGAGGAAGTGAAGAAAAAATTAAAGCTTTTACCGAAGATATTAGAGAAACTTTACTAAAGTTAGGGCAGGAAATTGGTAAATTAAGATTGCTATCTCTTAGGAATAAGTTAGATTTAAAGTTTGAAGGATTAAAGTTTGTTAAGTTTATTGACAAAGAGAAGCTGTCAATAAATATTGACAAATTAATTATAAGTATCAAAAATCATTCTCAGAAACTGTCCTTAGATGAACAGCAAATTAAACAGGATTTATCGGCAATTAGCGATGAAAATCATGATCCGTGGCAGCTATGTTGTGGACACGATTTTATCGACATTTTAGCGATCGCACTCTGTCAAGTTTTAGGTATATGGAATGCTAATGATGTTAAAACAGAAGTCTTAGAAAGAGAATTAAGATTAGCTTAGGAGTTATCTTATTTTTATCAAACACAAATATATCAACTAATGGTCAATTGGCAATCTAATCATCATCCTGATCAAATATTCTGATTCGGATTATTGCCTTACGTTTGAGATGATATATTTAACCAATCGGATCGGCTCGACTTTGTGTTATAATCAAAGCAAGGCTTTAAAGACGATATTCTCAGCAAATTATGCCTATTCTTCTTCCTTGAACTCTAATTTCACCGAAAGATTAATTTAACCTTGAGCGGTCGGGATTGATTTCTTAACCTTTTAATAAATTGATTTTTTCCCCGGTCAGGCTAGAATCAGTAGGATTAGCATCCAAGATAATCGGGGTAACTTTGGTTAATCTGGGGCAATGTAGCCTAAAAAAACGCCAAAAATAGTCAAATTTAGACTTGAGTGGCTTCTTACTAACTGTTTAATCTATTATTTAGGTATTAGACTCTATGGCTAAAGCTTCTACCGTAACTTCTGAAATCGATCTTAAAGATTCGCAATATTACTTTAACCGAGAATTAAGCTGGTTAGAATTTAATCGTCGCGTGCTTTATGAAGCACTTGATCCTCGGACTCCCCTACTGGAAAGATTAAAATTTACCGCCATTTTTTGTGCCAATCTCGACGAATTTTTTATGGTACGGGTGGCAGTGCTTAAACAACAGGTAGAGGCAAATGTAGCCGTTTTAAGTGCCGATGGCCGGACTGCCTCGGAACAGCTAACCGAGATCAGTAAACGTCTGCGTCCCCTTGTGCAACAGCAGGATCATCTTTTTGAACACACCCTAAAAAACCTCTTAGTAGAACAGGGAATTCATCTGATTAACTATGTAGATTTACATCAAGAACAGCGCAATTATCTCCATGATTACTTTGAACAAAATATTTTCCCCGTTTTAACTCCCCTTGCGGTGGATCCTAGTCATCCTTTTCCCTATATTTCTAATCTTAGTCTCAATTTAGCCGTAGTCGTTCGCGATCCCGACACCGATAAAGAACTATTTGCTAGGGTGAAAGTACCGCAGGTTTTCCCCCGTTTTCTGGCATTATCCAAAGAATTACGCCACCAAGACGGAAAAGCTTCGATTTGGACGGGAGTACCCCTTGAACAGGTGGTAATGCACAATTTAGAGGCACTTTTCCCCGGCATGATCATCCAAGAATGTTATCCTTTTCGGGTGACGCGCAACGCTGACATCTCCGTTGAAGAAGATGAGGCCGATGATTTATTATTAGCGATCGAGGAAGAAGTACGCAAGCGCCGCATCGGTAAATCGGCAGTACGTCTGGAAATCCACAGTTCTACCCCTAGCAATATTAAAGACCGGATCATGCGCGACCTGGGACTTGAGGAGATCGATGTTTACGATGTGGATGGACTGCTAGGACACAAGGATTTATTTTATTTTCTGTCTTTACCCTGTCCCGAACTGAAAGATCCGCCGTGGAATCCTGTCACCCCACCGGTTTTACAGGGATTGCGAGAAATAGTTGACGGTAACGAAGACGGTATCCTAGAACAGGATGGCGAAGATATTTTTACTTTAATTCGCAATAACGATATTCTCGTTCATCACCCTTACCATTCCTTTAGTGCCTCAGTACAACAGTTTATCGCCCAGGCGGCCTATGATGCCCATGTTTTAGCGATTAAAATGACTTTGTATCGTACTTCCGGGGATTCCCCGATTGTCAATTCCCTGATTGCAGCGGCGGAAAATGGTAAACAGGTAGCGGCGTTAGTGGAACTAAAAGCTCGCTTTGATGAGGAAAATAACATTAGTTGGGCGAAAAAGCTCGAACAAGCCGGAGTTCACGTTGTTTATGGCTTAGTTGGTCTCAAAACCCACACGAAAGTGGTTCTCGTGGTCAGAAAGGAAGGGGATAAAATCCGTCGTTATTTCCATATTGGCACGGGCAATTATAACCCAAAAACTGCCAAATTATACACTGATTTAGGCCTACTTAGCTGTCGCGAGGATTTAGGGGCAGATATCACCGATTTATTCAACTTTCTGACTGGATACTCCCGTCAGCAATCCTATCGCAAACTTTTAATTGCTCCGGTGAGTTTGAGAAAACGGATGTTAGCAATGATCGATCGCGAGGCCAAAAACTGTAAAAATGGCGGTACGGGTCGCATTGTGGCAAAAATGAACGCTCTTGTCGATAAACCGATTATAGAAGCTTTATACGCTGCTTCTCGTGCCGGTGTGCAGATTGACTTAATTATTCGCGGGATCTGTTGTTTACGGCCCGGATTGCCGGAAATAAGCGAAAATATCCGAGTAATTAGCATTATCGGCCGCTTTTTGGAACATTCCCGCATTTTTTACTTTTACAATGATGGTCAGGAGGAGGTGTATATTGGTAGTGCCGATTGGATGACGCGGAACCTGACTCGTCGCGTGGAAGCAGTGACACCCATCGATGAACCAGCGATCGCCAAAGAACTGGAAGAAATTCTCGGGATTATGTTGTCAGATAACCGACAAGCATGGGAATTACAATCCGATGGCAGTTATATTCAGCGTCGTCCTGACAATCAGGGACAGGAAAGCAGTACCCATGTAATTTTAATGGAAAAAGCCCTTAAATCTGCGGGGGTTAGTCCATAGGAACAGTTATCAGTTACCAGTGATCAGTGATCAGTTATCAGTTATCAGTGGGTAAGTTGTCAGTTATCAGATGTGATACTAAATCCAGTTATTAAAAACTGATTATCTATTGCTCCTTTTGCCTATTGCCTATTGCCTCTTCTAATATGTAGCCTATACTCAACGGATTTAGTATGACTAACTGGTTGAGAGGTTAAACCATCTCAAAAGCTGAGAGCAAGCATCTTGATCTGTATTTTCTCAACCAGTCAAATCAAGCAAGAATCCTAATAATAATTACCGACTTTGCGATGGTGAACGGCCGTTAAACTATCAGGTTTAGAAACGCGACCATCGGTGACTTTATTGTAAACAATCCAGTGGTCAGCACATTCCATGCGACTAACTACCTCACATTCTAAATAAGCGAGAGCATCAGCTAAAATTGGGGAACCATTATTAGCGATGCGAGTATTGACTCCAGCAAAACGATCTTCCCCAGGTCCGAAACGTTTTAAAAAGTGTTTCATCAGGGTTTGATAATTGCCTTCTTCCAGAATATTTAAAATGAATTGATCCCCCACTTGCATTAAAGACTCGATCGCCCGATCTTTGGCCACAGCAACGGTAAAACCGGGAGGATCAAAACTTGCTTGAGTCACCCAAGAAGCGACCATTGCTCCGCTTCTGTCTCCTTTCTTGGTGGTAATAATATATAAACCACCGCTAATCCGTCCGATGGCTTTATCAAGGTCAGTATCGAGGGATTTTCTTTGTTTAACCTTTACCTCTTGGGTTAATAGTTGTCCCATATCTGTACCCGCTTCTTCACAGCGTTGATAGAGACTCTCGTTAGGAGTTTCTTTGCTACGAATGGGATCGAAAGCTTTGGTTAAACCAACTTCACGAAACTTATTAAATAGAGGTAAAATTGATTCATCATCACCCCCTTGAGATTCAAACATTCCGAGGTATTGTTTGGGGTTAACCGAGGCGAGAATTGTGCCTAGATTCCCCGTAATTTCTTGGGCATGAATACCAGAAACGGGGGGAGTACCGATGACGATTCCCACCGCAGAAGAAGCTAATTCTTTTACCTCTTGGGGATCGGCGGATTTCAGGTCTAAAGTTTCTACAGCTACACCAGTTTTAGTAATACCTTTGGCAATCGATTGACAGAGGCGATCGCTATAACCATAATCGGAAATATAGAAAACAGCAACGGTTTTTTCTGCCTTAGTTTGTGCCTGACTCCAATCACGATAATGGCTTAATAATTCGGTAATATTATGTTTTAATACCGGTCCATGACCATTAGCCACGAGATTAATATTACCCAGGGGTTCCATCCGTTTCATCGCCGCTAGTACGGAACGAGCATTAGGAGCCATTAAACATTCATAGTAGAAGCGATAATCCGGTTCAATAGCACTTAATTGCTCATCGTAAAGAGCATCGGAACAATAGTGCATTCCGAAGGCATCACAGGTAAATAAAATTCCCGAACCGTGATCGTAGGTAAAAATAGTATCGGGCCAGTGTAAATTAGGAGCATTAACAAATTCGAGAATGTGACCATTGCCTAGGTCTAGCTGATCGCCATTTTTGACCAGTTGACGTTGAAAGGGATGATGAACTAAATTCTCTAAAAACTGAATTGCTACTTTCGACCCAACGACGGTAATATTGGGAGCGAGTTGCAATATATCTCTGACCAAACCACTGTGATCGGGTTCGGTATGACTGATAATTAAATAATCGATTTCTTGCGGGTTAATTAATCCGTTGAGACTATCAAAATATAGTTGACGGAATTTTTCGTGAGAGGTATCCACAAGGGCGATTTTTTCCCCACGAATCAGATAGGAGTTATAAGTCGTACCGTTTTGTAATCCGAATTCAATATCGAAGCGATCGCGATCCCAATCGAGGGAACGAATAGCGGTAGTGTCTGCGGTGAGATTGGCCACCTGCACGGTGAGACGTTTTGTTTGGACTGGTGTAGCAACCATCGAACCCCTCCTTATTGTTAAGTTTTTTATACTTTGTCTCTATTGTGCCACGAAGAAATAAGGTATGGAGATTTATCTCAAATGTCGGGGTGAAGACCGTTCGGCTGATCTCACGGCCGAAACCCTCGCTTGAGCGCCTATCCATTAGTCAGATCTTTCTTAACAAAAAGAGAAGAAACTTAAAAAAAAGGGGAAACGATTGATAGGTATAGTTTTGGAAGAAGGAATTAAGGTGGAGGTGAGCAAAAAAATGGAGAAATGGGCAGCCCAAGAATTACAGTATGCAGACCTAGGGGACACCAGAAGAAAGAAAAGGTTAATCAGTATCGTGGAAAACTTGGCCAGCCAACTTAGCACAATTGTACCACAAGCTTCGGGAAATCTATACTTTGCACGGCTATAACTTGCATTTTTTACTCAAAGACAATAATATAGTTTAAGAGTCATAATTAGAAGCAAAGCACTCATTAAAAACATGATTAACCTAGAATTCACGGAAGAAGAAAAGAACTCATAGTCGCAGTCATCTTTCTAGGTCAACGTCATGACTTCCACTCTAATTTGCAAGAGTTCTAATCTCATCGGGGGGTCGCCACTACGAGAAACTGAGAAACTATTTAGAAAACGGGTTTCTTTGAGAAACCCGTTTTCTGGTAATATTAATTTCTGTTACAGGGGTCTTGAAAAATTGGCGATTGTTGAGCTAAAACTGTTAGCAATAAACTTTTGCAGTTAATGTCATGACTTCTACTCTTTTGCCGATTCTTCCTGCTGTTGACGATATTTTGTTTAATTTCGCTCAATCTGATGGGTTTTGGGCGAATTTAGAAACTGCTTTTGGCACAAGTTATGATGTGGTTAAGACGACAGAACTCAATGAGAAAACGGTTAGCTGAATATCAGTGAAAGCTTTGCTAGAAAAGGTTTAGGTTTTTTGGTCAACAAAAGTGCCAGAAACAAACTGAGAGTAGTTCACACTCTTGTTTGACGGTGGTGGGCAATGTCCATCTTGGGAAAAACTACGGGGTGAGCGATATCGGTCTTCGGGTATTTAAACGAATCCCGCACGGTCTGTCGCTCCAGGAGCGTGCGAGCCAGTAATCGGTAGAGCGCCCCGTGGTTTTGTCCTTAACGGTGAAAGTGATCGAGCCATCTGACGACTGTTCGATACCGGCCGGTCCCTCTAGAAAAGTCCCCTCTGGAACGGTAGCGACCGGTTTGAAAGCGCCTTGTATTTCCACAAAAAGAACCTGACAGGTAATTCCCCACAACGGCTCTTTATCCACTTTGTGAAACAAACTCAACCAACTTCCGGCGAGTGTCTTCGGAACAGAGATACCTATCACCAGTGGCCCTGGTTTTATTTCTTTAAGAAAAGGATCGCGGAAACCACCAGCGTTAGTCACGAAAGTTCTCCCAGAATCAGTGCTGTGGATGTACCACCCAGTTATATCGTTCCGACTCCGCGCACTTTCTCCTGAAAGTATTGTAGCGACAGTAATCCCATCGTAAAAGAACAACTCATCTTTTATCCCTCTGAGCAAAATACCTCGTAATCGCGGGACATCGTAAACGGGGTGAACGAGACTAGCCCCCCGTGCGGTCGCGACTATCTCTTTCGCTTCTCCAGCAATGATCTCGAAGGTGGTAAGGGATGATCGTCCCCAAAATGTAGCGCGATGACCGGTGATAAATACGCGCTCCAACGCGCGGCTGTAAACTCCCTGAGCGAGGATACAGTTACCCCAGAAACGATGCCAAAACGAGCAGGGTCGCTCGTAGAGTTCGGGAAGTGCCTTCGGTGTGCCAAGGGTAGGGGGATTGGCTTTCAGATCGAGCCGGGCTATATAATCGATTTGTCCCCCATCGATCCAGAGCCAACCATCTTGGGTCGAAATCAGAGTCTCAATCTGGCCGTAATCGTATTGCGGGGCCCTCACCGATACAAGAGGTGTGGTCGCGCCGCTCCGCTTCAGTAGCAGGGTATCAACACCGGAGACGACTACCTCCAACGATTGGCCCCGCATTGGGATTGTTACTCGTGCTGGTTTATTCGGGGATAATGTTAATCTCGTCTCTGGTTTTCGCTCTACCGGTGAGAGGCAATATTTATCTAAAGGTTCGGCTATAACTCGCGGAACGTTAGCGACGAGAATTAAAAAAAACCATCGAAAAATAGGTCGCCACCAATTCCGATAATCATCCCGAGCAGCCAAAGAATTGTTAAATAACATAAGCGGTTTCTCCCGACGCTGATTGCCAGCCTTCTCGACTTGTCCTTAACCTACATTCTCAACAGAGAAAACGGGTTTCTTCGAGAAACTATTTAGAAACCCGTTTTCTTTGAGAAACCCGTTTTCTTGTAATAAATGTTAATTTTTGTGATAGCACCCTTGAAAAATTGGGGATTGTTGCCACAAAATAGCCGCAGTAATCTTTCTAGGTCAATGTCATGACTTCTATC
>SFBL01000127.1 GCA_007095785.1 Microcystis aeruginosa Ma_SC_T_19800800_S464 | reverse complement strand
GTCCAACCAATTGTTTTTTTAGCGATCGCCTCTGCCGAGCAAATAGTTACTTTGTACTATATTTTCGATGTCAAAATCGGGGTTAATGCTCTATTTATTTCAAAATGAGAATTGCTGCCTGCCCCCCCGACATCGGGGGGATCGGGGGGCAGGGGGTGTGGGGTTTTATCGATTTTCAGGTGGTCAACTATAGTCATTTCAATTAAGATTGAGAATAGCAATGCCAGAGTTCATAAGGGTTTAACCAGTCTAGAGTGTATCAGACTTATCTGAAATGACTATACCTAATTTTCAGGGAAAAAGTCCTGGAATTTTACCCCCGATCCCTCCAATGGCCGGCACTTTTTCAGGGGAAAAAAGTCTAAAAGCCTTATCCAACAAGGTTTTTAGATTTATTCAGCCAACCCTACTTAGGTTCTCACTAAGGATTTATTGACACTGGCTTCAATTTGATAAATAGAGGAAAGGACGCTACCTTGATGATTATTGACTAGATCATATTTGACTTCTTGTAAATAATTAAAAATGGCATCCCGCAGAATCGGTTTTTCAATGTTTACCGTGTGCTGATAGTCCCATAAATCCCAAACTATCAAACCAATTCCCACGATTGGATCGATTAATTCTGCCCCAAAACTACTCGCTACTGCTCCACCAGTTTTAGTGGCAATTTTCGCCCCCGTTTTTCCCGCTAGGGACAGATAAACTGTGCTGCCCACTTTCATCACTGGGATGAGAGATTTAACTCCCAAAGCAGTGGCACCACCGACTAAAAGTTTAATTGATGTGTTAGAAATATTGCCCTCGGTATCTTGAATTGTTATGGCTATATCACTAAGATAACGATCCCATTTGCCTTGGGGAATTTGATAACTGGCCTGAATATTCTCTAATTCATTGCTTAAATTATTGACATATAAATTAACGGCATCCCTAGTAATTCTCTCTAGACGTAATTGGGCCTCTTGGGGACGAATTACCCGTTTAGTAAACTCGGTTTGAATAGTTTTGGTCAAATTTTCTGCCACTACCTGTTCCGGGGGTGGATTATCTGTATTGACCCAGTGAGCGATCGAGGAGTATAATCCGCTTAAAAAGGCCTTACCCTCAAATTGTTTTTGATTGAAATAGTTAAAATACCAAGGCAGAAAACCCTGATCTACTCGTGTCATCAACTCCTCCACCCATCCCTCAATTTCTACTAGGGCAAAGCTTTGAGAATTGGCTCTCGCTGTCCGTAAAGCTTGGCTAATTTCTCGATCGATTTTACTGTTAGATTTTTCGGGTATAGTGATGGGAATCTCTAGGTTAGTTTCTGTAGCAACCCTAGTTTTTAACGGTTCATTGCTGGCAGTTCCTAGCCAAATTTTCCCTAAAAGAGGCAAGATAACCACTAGAACAACTATAGCCCAAATTAACGGGGTGATCGCCTTAATCAGTTGACTGATCGCCTGAATGCGGTTAGTTTTTTCACTATACTGAGGTGGCTCAATATTTTCTTGTGAATCTGGCCTAGAGTTCATCAGCTAACCTACTTAAAATTATTAGATTATCGTTCTCGAAAAACCGCAGAAACCCCAATTTTCCGAGCATTAAACAGCGAGAGAGCATTATCGGGCAAAAGACAGCCAATACCCGATAAATATCGGCAATTTTAGCGAATTTCTGCCTTCATCCGCTCAAGGGTTTGCTGCATTTGGTCGAACATCATTTGCGGAGTCATACCAAATTGACCTAATTGGGTTTTTAGCTGTTCTACGGTCATTTGGGCGGAAAAATCCTCAGATAACTCAAAACGCTTCATAAATATCTTGTAGCGTTCCATTAACTCCTCCATCCTATCGATAAAGATTATTTTACCCTCTCGATCGAATTTCCCGTACTCGCTGCCTAGTTGTGTGAGGGACTGGTAATCTTCAAATAGCTGTCTAGCTTCCTGTTGAACCACTTCTGAGTCAAAGAATCCCATAATCTTAAAACTGCTTATCGTCGATAGTTATTCTCTCCCCTATTTTATTTTAGCCGGGGAAAAGTCTAGCTCCAGTCGATTTACGGATTACCGTATTGGGGAAATCGACAAGATCACAAACGTCCCTCTCGTCCCAGTTTAACCCTTGCCCCAGGGAGCAAGTTAAAATTAAAAGTGATCAGACCTCTTGTAAAAATCAAAAATTGTCCTTTAACTGCTCCACAGTGGCTATTTTGAGCAATTTGGGCTGCAGCCCTTATAATTTGCCAAAACGACGATGACGACCCTGATAATCTTTTAAAGCGCGGTGAAATTGCACTCGATCGAAATCGGGCCAGAGGGTGTCAGTAACATAGATTTCCGCGTAGGCCATTTGCCAGAGTAAAAAATTACTAATTCGCATTTCCCCACTACTGCGAATTAACAGGTCTGGGTTAGGAATCCCAGCAGTATAAAGATACTGTTCAAAGAGAGATTCATCGATCGCTTCTGGGGAGACTAAACCCTGTTGCACCTCACGAGCGATCGCCTGACAAGCTTGTACGATCTCCTCTCGGCCACCATAATTAGTAGCCACCGTAAATTGAATACCGGAATTTTTGCTAGTCTCTGCGTGAGATTTAGCAATTTCCCGTCTTAAAGACTCTGGCAAGACTGATAAATTACCAATAAAGCGAATTTTGACATTTTCCTGCATCATTTCTTCTAATTCGCGCCGCAAAACCCGCTCGAATAGAGTCATTAAAAACTCGACTTCTTCCAGGGGACGACCCCAATTTTCCGTAGAAAAAGCATAAGCGGTTAAAGCGGGAATCCCCCAGTCACGACAACAGCGCAGCAAGTCTTTTAGTGCATCTACTCCCCGTTGATGGCCCATAATCCGCGGCAAACCACGATTTTTCGCCCAACGACCGTTACCATCCATAATCACTGCGACGTGCTGAGGCAAACGGTTTTTATCTAAATCCGTAGGTAATTCTGGTGATAAACTCGGTTTAACAGTCATTTTCTATCTTTCGGGGTTGCTCTGGGCGAACGGGAGAATTTTTCTAAGAGTAGACGACCTTTTAAGCCAATTGTACGCCCTAAACGTCCCCAACTCGGTGCGACCACTTCCCCCTCTCCCGACGGAGAAAACTTCGCTTCGAGCAGCTCTTTTAGTTTACTACTGGTTAAGGGCCGATCCAAATTACCCCCCGACGCGAGGGAAATCGAGCCAGTTTCCTCAGAAACCACAATACAGATACAATTATCTAGCCTTTCGGTAATGCCCATGGCCGCCCGATGACGGGTGCCTAATTGCCTAGAGGTACTGCGCTCCGATAAGGGTAGAATAACACCAGCAGCCACCACTCGATCGCCCCGAATCAATACGGCCCCATCGTGCAGTAAAGTTTTAGTCTGAAAAATAGTTTGAATTAATTCCTTAGATACTTGGCCATTGAGCGTCACCCCCGGATTGACAAACACCTTGGTGTCGAGATTGCCACTGGTTTCTAATACCATCAGCGCGCCGGTGCGATTTTGAGATAGATCCTTTACTGCGTCCACTAACTCATCAATGACATTATCAGTCTTGGGAGTGGGGGAACTTTTTTTAAATAATTCCCCCACTTGACCTTTGCCCAATAATTCTAAAAAACGGCGGAATTCCGACTGAAAAATCACAGCAATCGCCACTGCTGCCCCCAAAATCAATTTTTCTAGGACTAACCCCAGCAAGCGCAATCCTAGGGCATCGCTAATCACCGAGGCCAGCATTAAATAGATTAGTCCTCGTACCATCCAAAAGGTACGCCGCTCGCCGATAATTAGCAGCAGCATATAGGTAAGCAGCAGAACTAACCCAAAGTCTAGGACTGACAGACCATGGCTGAGAATCCAGGACAATAACCGGCGAGGGTCCAGAAAAAAACCCGACATGGGGGACAATGGCGATGAGGTTTACATCAAGGAGAGTCGAGTGGGTAGGCGGTCTTGACGCAGCAGATCCGCCAGATTTTCCCGTTCGAGGATCAGATTAGCTTCTCCATTTTGGACAATTACCGCCGCCGGACGGGGTAAGCGGTTGTAATTAGAAGCCATACTGTAGTTATAGGCTCCCGTGGCTAAAACCACTAAAATATCCCCCGGGTTGGTTTTCGGTAGCGCAATATCCTTAATTAGAATATCGCCAGATTCACAGTGTTTTCCAGCTATTGTCACCACTTCCTGACATTCTTGACTCATTTTATTGGCGACCACGGCCCGGTAAACCGATTGATAGGTAATCGGTCGGGGATTATCAGACATTCCGCCATCGACGGCGATATAGGTGCGGATTTCGGGGATTTCTTTGCGATTACCCACTGTATAGGCCGTTACGCAAGCGGTGGCAATCAGAGAGCGTCCCGGTTCGGCAATCAGCAGCGGATAAGCGATACCTCTTTCCTGACAAGCTTTAGCCACTGCTAAGGACACCGCTTGCACCCATTCCTCGATACTTGGGGGGTCATCACTTTCGAGGTAGCGAATCCCTAAACCACCACCGACGTTTAATTGCTCTAGGGGTAAACCTCGTTCTAAACCTAATTTAAACCAGTCTGCTAAGACAGCGGCTAGGTCTTGGTGGGGTTGACGTTCAAAAATCTGGGAACCGATGTGAGCGTGTAAACCCAGACAATTCAGCACCGGATGAGCTAAAACATAGTCAAATACCGCTTCGATTTGATGTGGGTCAAAACCAAATTTACTGTCTAAGTGACCCGTGCGAATATATTCGTGGGTGTGGCACTCGATGCCGGGGGTTAACCGCAATAGGATCGGAATAGGGGTATCAGGGTTATTTTCGCCTAATTTAACCAGATTTTCTAACTCTAGCCAGTTATCAACGATAATAATGCAGTTATGCTCGATCGCATATTTTAACTCGGCGATCGATTTGTTATTACCATGAAAGTATATTGGCACATCGGTTTTATTGATCTGGTCTAAAGCGGTTAACACCGTATGAATTTCTCCGGCCGAGACCACATCAAAACCTAATCCCTCCCTAGCGACCACGGCCGATACGGCCAGGCAATTCCACGCTTTCGAGGCATAAATTACCCTAGATTCTCCGGGATAATGAGTCTGGAAACCTTGTAGGTATTGACGACAGGCAGTGCGGAGGGTGACTTCATCGACAATATACAAGGGTGAACCGAAACGTTCCACTAGGGTGGTCACATCACAACCACCGATTTCTAGACAATCGCGGTTATTAACCTTGGCTGTCAGGGGTAACAGGGTTTGATTCGGGGATAGACAATCTTGATAGGCTAAATATTTTTGTCCAGAATTGCTGATTTTAGGTTCAGTTGATAGCATGATCGGTGTTTTTTGTCAATAAATCGATAATTTTTGTTACAATCTCTGCGCATCCCCGATTCAGTCAAGGGAAATTTGACCGTCGGTGATCTAGATAACCAAAATAGTTCTCTCTTTTAGTGTACGATCAACCACCCGCTAAAAATCCCTTTTTTGTCAGGAAAAAATCGAGCAGCGACCCCGAAATAGTGGTAATAGTATTGAAGGAGTGGTCTTAAAAGTGATGATATGACTGACCAGAATGGCGTGTTAGTAGAAGAACAAAGCGAGGATATTACCCGTAAGATGAGTCAATTAGCCACCGAGTCGCCGAAAAATCAATTACAAATTCTGACACAATTAGCTGGAAGCGGAGAAGGTGGCCTAACTGTGTTGAGAGATTTTTTATTAGCCCAACGTCCGACTCCTGTTAATCTGGTGACAGGTAAGGCTTATCAATTGCTATACCAAGATAATAGCGCTCAGAGCAAGGAATTTTTAGCTAATTATTTCCCCACGGGTGTGGTTCCCCTCGATAGTGCTAAAGGTATCGATTATCGACTTTTACAGGAATTATTGGCTAAACAGGATTTTCAAACTGCCGATAGTCTCACCCGTCAAAAACTCTGTGAATTAGCAGGAGAAGGAGCAATACAGAGGAAATGGGTCTATTTTACGGAAGTAGAAGCTTTTCCAGGTGTAGATATTCAGACTATTGATAATCTTTGGTTAGTTCATTCGGAAGGAAAATTCGGTTGGTCGGTGCAGCGCAAATTATGGATAGGTGTGGGAGAAGATTTCCCGAAACTCTGGCCGAAAATTGGTTGGAAAAATGGCAATAATTGGACGAAATACCCCCAAGAATTTATCTGGGATTTAAGCGCTCCTGTGGGCCATTTACCCCTGTTAAATCAACTGCGCGGGGTGAGAGTGGCTGCCTCTTTATTCTCCCATCCCGTCTGGAGTGAAAAATAGATCGAGAGCATTTGGCCTCGGGTAGATCAGCTTTCTACATTTTCGGGACGATTTCCTCTAAGGCCGCTTCTAGACTAGGATAACGATAGTCAAAACCGATCGCTTGTGTGGCTTTTGGCAGCACTTCTTGACCTTCTAAGACGATTTTTGCTCCTTCTCCCAAGAGAATTTCGAGGGCAAAATCTGGCACTGGCAACCAAGAAGGACGCTTCATTACTTCCCCTAATATCTGACAGAATTCTTTCATGCGGACGGGATTGGGTGCAGTAGCGTTGAAAGTACCGCTAATTTCTGGGCGATCGAGACAATAGATGATTAAATTAATTAAATCATCCCGATGAATCCAAGAAAACCACTGACGACCGCTGCCAATCGGTCCGCCGGCAAACAGTTTGAAGGGTGGGATCATTTTCCCTAAAGCACCCCCATTGCCTAAAACAATACCCGTGCGAAGAATGACTAAACGAGTGCCGTAATCTTTAACTTTTTGGGCGGCTTTTTCCCACTTTTTACAGACATCTGCTAGAAAATCGTCACCGGGAGGGCTATTTTCGTCAAAACTAGCGGTTTCACTGGTTCCATAGTAACCGATCGCCGAGGAGTTAATTAAAACTTTCGGTTTCTGGGCAGCAAGTGCGGTCGCCTCGACAATTTTCTCGGTGCCGATTTCCCGACTAGCGACAATTGCCTGTTTTGTTTCCACAGTCCAGCGCTCGGAAATCGGCTCTCCCGCTAGATTAATCACCGCATCACATCCAGAAATCTCTTTTTGCCAATCCCCCGATTCTGTGGCGATATAGGGAATAATCTCTATCTTAGGATAGATTGACTTTGGGTAAATTCTCTGGGCTTTAGCGGGATTGCGCGTCAAAATTAGGATGTCATCGCCGCGATCATAGAGTTTGACCACCAATCGACTACCCACAAATCCCGTCGCCCCAGTAATCGCTATTTTCATGGTTTCTTGACTAAATTTATCCTTATTTTAGCTGGTTTTTAACTATCAGAATTCAGGAGTTGAGAGTTGGGGTTTTAGGGTTTTAGGGTTTTAGGGTTTTAGGGTTTTATTTGAAATTTCCCCATTCCCCTATCTCCCCATCACCCTATCTCCCCATTCCCCCACTACCCCACACCCCACACCCCACACCCCACTTCTCACTTATCCTGATACCCCATCCCGTTGGCTGCCGCGTAACGATTCATAAAGCGCATAAAACGCTCCCAGTATTCATCGGTGATTTCAAAACCACATTCTACCCGTTGAATTTCATCCCCTTCGTCTCCTCCAAAAATAAATTTAGTCGAGTTGGGGATAACTGTAATCACTCCTTCCTCATCGGTGAGACGGAGATCACCGTAGGTACGAGTGGTGAAACTTTGGAAACGTTCGATCGCTTTCAGAGTTTTAAAAGTCATCAGGACATTGCGAATCCCGGTATTTTTATTTTTGCGGAGACTAACACCGCTTAATTCTTCTGATAAACCGACAAAAAACTCGATCGTGGGAGTGGTCATTAGGTGTGGGTAGAAAATTTTAGTTATTGATTTTTTCTTAATTACTTTTGAAGGGAAAAAGTAGTTCATGATTACTAATAAAGTAACCATGAACCGAAAAACAGGCTATTCCGCTTCTCCACCTTGGATTTTGAGGAGGAGAAAACCCCAAGCTAATCCGACGAGGACGAGAACGATCGCCACGATCGGCCCATTAAATAACATACTTTCTGCGGTCATGGTGATTGCTCCTGAGCCTACAATAATCGATAAATGGTATTTTAACCTACGAAGGCGATCGACTGCTGCCGGACTAGGGCAAAATTGAGGGGGAAAATCGGCCAATAACTTTGAGAACTTTCTTAGTATATCTGGACTTCCCCCCATACATAAGTACTAAAAAATCAACAAAACCCTGACTGCATGGGGCTTTTCAGAAAAAGTTGACAATCGATGACTAGGTACATTTTCCCCTTAAAAATGGCTGTACCGTTGACTG
>SFBL01000126.1 GCA_007095785.1 Microcystis aeruginosa Ma_SC_T_19800800_S464 | reverse complement strand
TCCCACTTTTCCCCTAGTTCCGAAAACTAAACTCTATGAATTTTTAGCCACTGCTAAAGAGGATGAAGTGAGAGCAGAAAAGAATTTAAGAGCATGGGTTGTTAGTCAACTAGCTAAAAATAATTAACTAGGGTTTGCTGAAAAAGTTTGTTGGTGGGGTTAGGAGACAGGAGACTCCGAGACAGGAGAATTAAGAATGAGTAATAATTAATTAAATGGTTTATTTAGAGATTTTCTGCCAGTTAATCTGGCTCTCCCCTACTTGTGGTCATAAGAAAAAGTTATGAAAAAGTCAGAGATTCAAATTTTCCTAGCTCACGCTACTGAGGATAAACCAGCAGTTTTGGCACTGTATGAGCGCCTCAAGCAAGCGGGATATAAACCTTGGTTGGATAAAAAAGACCTGATTCCGGGTCAAATTTGGCGAGATGAAATTCCGAAAGCGATTAAAGCTAGTCAGATTTTTCTCGCCTGTCTGTCAGCGAAATCGGCTAATAAACAGGGATACATCCAACGGGAGTTGAGGATTGCACTTGATACCTTGGGACAGATGCTACTGGGGACAATTTTTTTTATTCCCATGAGGTTAGAAGAATGCGAAATTCCTGATCTGCGACTTGCAGAAGTTGGCTTGAATCTGCGAGACCTCCACTGGCTTGATTATTGGGAAGAAGACGGATTTGAGCAACTAGAAAGAGCAATTACCTATCAATTCAAGCTTGAACCGGAAGAGCCAAAACAACTGTTATCAGTATTTAACTTTGAGATCGTGCGAGTAAATGCGAAGGGTGAGCAAATTAGAAAAGAGTCGAAACAGTCCCAATATTTCAGGGAAGATCTGGGCAAAGGCATCACCTTAGAAATGGTCGCCATTCCGGGGGGAACTTTCCTGATGGGAACAGAAGATGAGGAAATCGAAAGACTGGTTAAAAAATTTAATTGGGAAGGATTTAGAAGGGAAAGACCACAACATGAAGTAACTGTCCCACCCTTCTTTATGGGTAAATACCCCATCACCCAGGCCCAGTGGAAAGCGATCGCCTCTCGCACGGATTTAAAAGTTAAACAAGACCTTGATCTCAAACCAGCCTATTTTAAAGACCGTCCCGATAGCGATCGCCGTCCCGTGGAACAAGTCAACTGGTATGATGCGATCGAGTTCTGTGCGAGATTATCAAAACTAACGGTTCGGGAATACCGACTACCGAGTGAAGCGGAATGGGAATACGCTTGTCGTGCTGGAACGACCACCCCGTTTTACTTTGGGGAAACCATTACGGGGGAATTGGCTAACTACAATGCCAGTAATACCTACGCCGATGAACCGAACGGAGAATATCGAAGCGAAACAACTCCCGTGGGACAATTTCCCCCAAACGCCTTTGGACTGTACGATATGCACGGCAATGTCCGGGAGTGGTGCGCCGATACTTGGCACGATAACTATGACGGTGCGCCGACGGATGGCAGTGTCTGGATAGAAAATGGTAATGATAATCGTTCTCCTCTGCGGGGCGGTTCCTGGGGCTACAATCCTACTTACTGCCGTTCCGCGATTCGCTACGACTACTACTTCCGCCGCGTCAACCGCATCAACAATTACGGTTTTCGGGTGGTGTGCGGTGCTGGGAGGACTTTGTAGCAGAAAAGAATTTAACTTAGTGTCAACAGACTTGCAAAAACTAGGTGGGCATTGCCCACCCTAATCTTAGGATGGCGGTTTGTAGGTAGAAGCAACGGATAATTCTTTTAATTGCTTGGCTGCCACTGTTGAAGGTGCAGAAGTGAGTAAACAACTAGCTTGCTGGGTTTTCGGGAAAGCAATCACATCGCGAATTGATTCTTCTCCGGCTAACAACATCACCAAGCGATCTAAACCGTAGGCGATGCCACCGTGGGGAGGGGTTCCGTATTCAAAAGCTTCTAACAAAAAGCCGAATTTATTATAGGCTTCCTCTGGGGATAGACCGATGGTAGCGAAGACTTTTTCCTGTACTTCCCGTTGATAGATCCGCAAACTGCCGCCACCGATTTCAATACCATTAAAAATCATATCGTAGGCGAGGGCGCGAGCGTGGGCTAGATCGTCTAAATCTTCGGGATTGGGGGCAGTAAAGGGGTGATGCAATGCTTCTAGGCGTTTTTCCTCGGCGTTGTATTCAAACATCGGGAAATCCGTCACCCAGAGGAGGTTGATTTTCTCGGGATCAATTAATCCCAATTGTTCCCCTAAAACTAAGCGTAGGCGGGATAGGGATTTATTGACTGTATCGGTATCTCCTGCCCCAAATAAGAGCAGATGCCCCGGTTTTGCGCCAGTCTTCTCGATTAAAGCCTGTTTTTGTGCCTCTGTCAGGTTATCTTTAATTGCACCGATGGTATCAAAATCGTAGTCCTCGCGCACGCGGATGTAGGCGATTCCTTTGGCGCCGGCATCGGTGGCTTCTTTGAATAAATCCCCACCAGGCTTGATTCTGACGTTAGAAATCGCCTCGTTACCGTTGGGAATCGGTAAAACTTTCACCGTCCCCCCACTAGCGATCGCACCGGAAAACACCTTAAATCCCGAATCGGCAAAAATCTCCGCCACATTGACCAATTCCAAGCCAAAACGAGTATCGGGGCGATCGACCCCATAGCGATCCATAGCCTCAGCATAGGTTAAACGGGGCAGGGGCAGGCTTATATCAATATTTTTGACTTTTTTGAAGATATGAGCGATTAAAGCCTCATTTAGGGCTAAAATCTCACTTAAGGAGAGAAAACTCATCTCCATATCCAACTGAGTAAATTCTGGTTGACGATCAGCGCGCAGATCTTCATCGCGGAAACAGCGGGCGATTTGATAGTAGCGATCCATTCCCGACACCATTAATAATTGCTTAAATAATTGCGGTGATTGGGGTAAGGCGTACCATTGGCCGGGGTTGACACGGGAAGGAACCAGATAATCCCGCGCCCCTTCGGGAGTCGATCGAGTTAAAATTGGCGTTTCCACTTCGATAAAATGCTGTTCATCTTCGAGAAAACGGCGCATTTCCTTGACAACTTGGTGACGTAGTTGTAAATTCTGACTCATACGCTCCCGGCGTAGGTCTAGATAGCGGTATCGCAAGCGCACATCTTCCCGGACTGATTCACTTTCGGAACTGGAGACGACAAAAGGCAGTTGTTTAGTTACCCCGTTGAGAATCTCGATGCTAGTGGCGTAAATTTCGATTTCTCCGGTGGCAATGCGCGGGTTCAGGGATTCGGGAGGCCTTTGACTGACTGTTCCCGTCACCTTGAGGACATACTCGTTTCTGACGGTTTCAGCGATGGGATAGGAAGCGGGGGTTCGTTGGGGATCACTGACGATCTGGACAATACCACTGCGATCCCGTAGATCAATAAAAATAACGCCACCGTGATCGCGACGGCGATCGACCCAACCGAAGAGGGTGACACTTTTTTCAATTTCGATCGCGCTAAGGTCGCCACAGTAGTGAGTTCGCATAGTCTAACTAGAGAATTACTTATATTACGAATGTAGTATAGAAAGGATGTGGCCAGAAAAAAATCAGATGGCCTTGCTCATTATGCCAGTATTTTGTCGCTCTTGTCCTCTTGTTTAGGGTATTTTTATGGTCTCCTAGTCCTCAGCTATCGGCTTTTTGCAGATCGGCTATAATCAACAAGGCTCCTCTAGCAGTTACCGATTTTGAACGATTAAAAACATGAATTGCTTAGAAAAAAAAATGGTGGAACTGTTAAGAGAACTCAGGGAAGATCACCATGTTTCGGGGGTAAAAGCGGAATTCGAGACGGAAGGAACCCGACTGACGGAAGCGATGCGGTTGAAAGAAATTAGTCTGAAAGCGGGGGTGGATTTTAATCTCAAAATCGCCGGTTGCGAAGCGATCAGAGATATCTTTGATGCGGTTAATTTAGGAGTTGATCGCTTGATTGCTCCCATGGTAGAAACAGCCTATGCTTTACAAAAATATCTGCGGGCAGCCAGGAGAGTTTTAGCTGATCAAGGGGTGGAAGATGTGGAGTTATTGGTTAATATCGAAACGATTACTGCCTGTGAGAATTTTCAGGAAATGTTGGCGATTCCAGAGATAAAATCTCTCCATGGTATCGTCATCGGACGGATGGATTTAGCCTGTTCTTTGGGATTAACTCGCCGGGATGTGAATAGCGAGCAAGTTTTAGCTCTGGCTTTACCTTTGGCAAAAAAGGCTAAGGCTGCCGGTTTGACTGTTGCTATTGGGGGTGGGGTGTCACTAGATTCTTTACCGTTTTTCAAAATGTTCTGCCAAGGACATTTTGACCGCTTCGAGACGCGTAAAGTTATCTTTAATTGTCCCCAAGCTTTGGATAATTTTAGTTTAGCTTTGTCCAAGGCGATCGAGTTTGAATTACTCTGGCTAGAGAATAAAAAAAATTATTATGGTGCTATTGTTCGTGAAGATGACCGGCGTTTAGAAATTCTCCATAATTTACTTTTTGGTTAAAGATATTGGTCCTTCGATTGATCGTGCAAAACCTAGGCATATCCAATCAATCTGACAAATAAAAGGTAAGTCCGGCTGGATAAATCTAAAAACCTTGTTGGATCAGATTTTTAGGCTTTTTGGTTTCCAAAAAGTGCTAGGGATTGGATCGATCGGGGGGAAATTGGCTCTCTTATTCTTGGTGTGATCAGTTTAACTTACTATAGAAGCGATCAATCTTTGTGTCCTCTGTGTCTGGTGTGGTTCCTTCCACACCCCCGCCCCCACCAACCAACTTTTTGCTGCAAACCCTAGATAGTTAACAGTTTCCCATCCCCAGTAGCTAATCTGGATACTTTTCTCGCAGCACATCTGGTCTATTTTGTCAAAAAAACTTTTTCGTTTTAACATAAGTACACATATTTTTGACAAAAGATCTTTTTCGTCAAAGGAGCAATTGGCAAGTTTTTCCTGGGTACGAATTAGTTATCCTAGACGTGGTAAGGGTTTCAAGGTACAAGGACTAAAAATGCACAGAGTAAGCCAATTCTTAGATTTTAGCATCAGGCTGTAACTATTGCAATCTCGTTGACAAATAGGAATTTTTCTCAATTATTTTTTAAGAAAAGTAAACATGAAGGAATGTAAATTTAAATCTTCTCAAGTATATTGGGATTTTGATAAACTTTGCTTATATAAATTAGCCCTTAGCATTCAGCTTCTGAGAGTAGTTATCTTATTGGTGAAGTACAAAGTTGTCGTTTTGGCAAGTCTCCGAGCAAGGAGAAGATGCCAAATCCAGTTATAATTCATCTTGATCAGAAACGCTATATTTTTCAGTATAATTAGTCAATTTCCTTTTTATTATCAATCTAGCTGATGGCTGAAGGCTAATAGCTTTCTTTTTCCTCCGTCACCAGAGTAATATCTGTCCATTCTCCCTTCTGATCATAAGAACGAATTAAGCGCTGTCTTTGAGTGGGAGAAAGTAACCAACCCACCTCTAAAACAAAAGGATGACCGGCAGTAATTTTCAGAGGGGTATTACAGGAAGCACCATCCGGCAGTAGCAGGATTTGCACCGGCAGCGGACTATTTTCAAATAACAATCTTTGTCCCTCAATACGAGCGCTAGAAGTGATTTGATTATCACCAAAAGTCAAAGTTTGCGAGAGATAATTATCCCCCTGACGCTCGATCGATACATGGGTAGAATAGGCAGCAGAATTATAAAAATCGCGTCCCGTTGTCACCGCTTGTCCTTGCCATTGACCCAGTAATTGCTCCACCGTTAACATCGGTCTTTCTGGGGAGCTAGAATCAACTAACTTTTCTCGAATTAAAGTCAAGCGATCGAACTCACAGCGTTCATTAAATAACTGTACCATTCTTAATCGTCTTTCCCCGGAGATTAACCCAAATTCTGCGCCAAATTGTGAGGAAAAACTACTAAAATATAGAGAACCTTGGCAAAAGGCCCCCGTCTGGCTAAATAGAATACCCTGATGGAGAGAACTATACTCTAAAATCAAATCTTCCGGCACTTGATCGCTGTAGAGACGGCGAACCAATTGACGAATTGAGCGATTATTATTAATGCCTTGCAAAGATACCAAAGTCGGGGTATCTTCGATCAAGTCGCCTTGGGGAGACAGACGGGTAAAAGAACCTTGCCATTGACCGAGATTTTTTAGTAAACATTCCCACTGGGAGAGCATAATAATTGAAGTAATTGGGGGAAATAGGAAAAAATACATGGGAACAATTCGATTAATGCACGCCAAACTCCATCGAGTGCGCGTCAGCGAGGCTAACGTCGATTATGTCGGCAGTATCACTATCGATCGAGAATTGATCGAGCGGGTCGGTATTTTGCCCCTTGAAGAAGTGGATGTGGTCAATCTTAACAATGGTAAGCGCTTTTCCACCTACGTTTTTCCCGGCCAAACTGGGGAAATTTGCCCCAACGGTGGTGCGGCGCTGCTCTGTCAACCCGGAGATATTTTGATTATCTATGCCTACGAACAACGTCCGAGGCAAGAAGTTCTCGAAAACGGTCATTTTGCCAAAGTTCTTGTCGCTGATGCCGAAAATCGCTGTCAGCAATTTTTTGAACAGAGCCTAATTCCCCGGGGTGATGGTCAGGGAGTGGAATTCTATAGCCAAGAATGCTGATTCTTGTCCCAAATTTGTTAACTTTCCCGTCATAATAAGAATAAGTAATGTAAATTTTCTTAGAATCAGCCCCCATGCGTGTAATTCTCATGACCGGTAAAGGAGGCGTGGGTAAAACCTCCGTCGCCGCCGCTACAGGACTCCGCTGCGCCGAACTTGGCTATAAAACCCTAGTTCTCAGCACCGATCCCGCTCACTCTCTCGCTGACAGTTTCGATCTCGAATTAGGTCACGATCCTCGTTTGGTACGTCCCCATCTTTGGGGGGCAGAATTAGATGCACTAATGGAGTTAGAAGGCAACTGGGGCGCAGTAAAACGTTACATTACTCAGGTATTGCAAGCTAGGGGACTAGATGGAGTGCAAGCGGAAGAATTAGCGATTTTACCCGGAATGGATGAGATTTTCGGCTTAGTTCGCATGAAGCGCCACTACGATGAGGGTACTTATGATGTGTTGATTATCGATTCCGCACCCACGGGGACAGCTTTACGATTGCTGAGTTTGCCAGAAGTGGGCGGTTGGTACATGAGAAGATTTTACAAACCGTTACAGGGGATGTCGGTGGCATTGCGACCACTGGTGGAACCTTTTTTTCGACCGATCGCCGGTTTTTCCCTACCGGACAAGGAAGTTATGGACGCTCCCTACGAGTTTTATGAGCAGATTGAGGCTTTAGAAAAGGTTTTGACCGATAATACTCAAACCTCGGTACGTTTGGTGACAAACCCCGAAAAAATGGTGATTAAGGAGTCTTTACGCGCCCATGCCTATCTAAGTCTCTATAATGTTTCCACCGATTTGATTATTGCTAATCGGATTATTCCCGACAAAGTAACCGATCCTTTCTTTGCTCGTTGGAAAGAAAATCAACAGGGTTATAAACAGGAAATTTACGATAATTTTCATCCTTTACCGGTTAAGGAAGTTCCTCTCTACTCCGAAGAAATGTGTGGTTTACCCGCTTTGGAAAGACTGAAAGAAACTCTTTTTGCTGGGGAAGATCCGACGAAGGTTTATTACCAAGAAAACACCATTCGGGTAGTTCAACAGGAAAATAATTACAGTCTGGAATTATATTTACCCGGCATACCCAAGGAACAGATACAACTCAATAAAACTGGAGATGAGTTAAATATTCGCATCGGTAATCACCGTCGTAATTTAGTCTTACCCCAAGCTTTAGCAGCCCTGAAACCTTCTGGAGCAAAAATGGAAGATGATTACCTGAAAATCTCTTTTAGCAACGTGGTGAAAGTGTAATTTCTCCAGAGTAGGTGAGAGGTGTGGAAGTGAGAATTATAAATTCTAAATTATGAATTATGAATTGGGAGGTGGGGATTTTTTTCAGTAAACAGTAATCAGTGAACTGAAAAATAACATCTACTTAGGGGTTGCTGAAAAAGTAGGGGCGAAGCATTCGGATAGAAAATCTATGATTTCAGCGATAGGTTATTGCCCGAATGCTTTGCCCTTACAGGACTTGAAAATCTTGCAGCTGCTTCGCCAAACGGGACCCTAAACCCCTTACCTCGTCTATATTTCACATTTATTCAGCAGAGTTCTTGCATAATTAATTTTTGAGCGGGCAAAAATGAGAAAAAAAAGCATAAAATTGCATAAAATACCTAAATAGAGAATTTAATTGATTAATGCTCATTATTAATTCTCCTGACTCCTGACTACCGGCTCGGAGACTCCTCACCTAACGGAAGATTTTTGATTTTTGCAAGAGGTCTAGCCAACCTTACTGATGATTTTCCCAGAAAAATCAAGAGAGCCATATTTTTTCTAACCATGCCAGGACACTTTCAACATCTGCCACTTTTTCTCCTTCGGGTACAGGTGGACGTTGCACCATGACCACGGTTATTCCCAACTCTCTAGCGGCGATAATTTTGGCGTAGGTGGCATCACCGCCGCTATTTTTACTCACGATCGCCTCAATCTTATATTCTTGCAAAAGAGAGCGCTCTGACTGCAAGGAAAAAGGCCCCCGTACCAACAATAATTTTCCCACTGGTACGATAGCATCTGCGGCTGGGGGGTCAATCATCCGCATCAAAAACCAGATATTTTTTAAATGTGCATAACTTGCCAGTTCCTGCCGACCAATAGTGAGAAATATCCGCGGGGCTAAACCGGGTAAAATATTCGCCGCCGCTTGATTGTTTTCTACTTCAATCCAATTATCTCCAGATACTTTTTCCCAAGCTGGACGACTTAACATTAATCGAGGAATACCACAATCCGAGGCCGCTTGAGCGGCATTAAAGGAAATTTGTGCGGCAAAGGGATGGGTGGCATCAATTAAACAATCAATGTGTTCTTGCCGCAGATAATTGGCTAACCCAGTGGCACCACCAAACCCCCCCCGGCGAGAGGGAGTTGTGAAAGTAATCGGTTCTCTCGTGCGACCGGCAAAGGAAGCGATGGCATCTATACCCGGAATTGCCGCAATTTTAGCCGCTAATGCCGCCGCTTCCCCCGTTCCCCCTAAAATCAGCACTCTTTTATTTTTAGTCATCTAGCAATTGCCAAAAGGTTAACTAATTTTTCATCTTCCCACCGGCTCTCTTGGGTGGGTAAAGGAACAAACCACAACGACACAAAGAACACAAAGATCGATTAACCATCTCTGCCATTACTATAGCGGTAAGCGCTTGAGTGAGATACAGACCAAGCTTTGCCTGGCATGGTTTATAGCTCGTGACACTGTACCTCATACGACTGCACACCGCTATAGGGTTTTTAAGTAGGTAGGCGTTAAAAATTAAGACTTTTGCTAGAGTTCTAGAAGAGGGCTAAAAAAATAGCAAACTAAGAAAATTTGTCCTTTGCTAGTTTTGCCGTGAACAACTATGTTAAAAAAAGTCAATTCTCTGCGATCGCTATCCTGTTTCCTCGCTATAATCCTCTGGAGTAGTCCTCTTGGGATTAACTCTAGCCTCGCTGTCAATGATAATTGTCAACTCTCCGAATCGGAAATCAAACAACAAGAAAATCTGCGTCAAACTTCCCCCCAAGAATATAACATTTTATTGCAGAAATATGCTGAACAATTACGCTTTTGTCGTTCCCGACACTGGTTACAGGAACAGGCGATCTGGTTACGTCTTTACTCCTGTGATACCCGTCCAGGATCGATAGAAAGTATCCTCGATCGCATCGTGGCCAAAGGTTATAATATAGTTTATCTGGAAGTTTTTGCCGATGGTCAAGTCTTGTTACCTCCTGACAATAATCCCACGGTTTGGGATAGCGTGATTAAAAATCCCGGTGCTGGAAATGTGGATTTATTAGCACAGGCGATCGAACAGGGACATAAACGCGGTTTAAAGGTGTATGCTTGGTTATTTAGCCTCAATTTTGGCTATGCTTATAGCTTAAAAACCGAGCGACAGGAGGTGTTAGCACGCAATGGTAAAGGACAGGATAGCACCTCTTTTGTCGATGATCGATCCCAAACTTTTGTCGATCCCTACAGTAATCAAGCGCGACAGGATTATTTAATTCTCCTAGAAGCCATTTTACAACGTCGTCCCGATGGAGTTTTATTTGATTATATTCGCTATCCGAGAGGAACAGGAGTCGATTCCGTGGCTGATGATGTCAAAGATTTATGGATTTTTAGTCCCGCATCCCGACAAGCTTTAATTAATCGAGGATTGAATAATAAGGGCAAATTTTTAATCGATCGCTATCTGACTCGTGGCCAAATTTCCCCTGATGATATCGTCGAAGCAGATCGCCTTTATCCCCAAGAAACCGCCCCTCTTTGGCAGGGTAGAATCCCCTTAGAAGAGGAGATGAAACAATCAGTTAAAAGTCGTTTTGATCGCCTCAAATTGGAACTTTGGTTCCTAGCGGTTGCCCATGCTGCCCAGGGTGTAATTGATTATATTAGTTATTTTTCTGCCCTAGTGGAACGTCAGGGAATTCCGGCTGGGGCAGTGTTTTTTCCCGATGGGAATCGTCTTGTGGGTAATCAAGGTTTTGATTCCCGTTTACAAGCTTGGGATAGTTTTCCCCCTTCCCTAGAATGGCATCCCATGTCCTACGCTAATTGTAACGATACTACCTGTGTGGTTAATCAGATCAAAAGAGTAGTGGCAAGCAGGGGAAATCAAACTCCTGTTATCCCAGCTTTAGCGGGTTTATGGGGACAACCCTATAACAATCGTCCCTCCTTAGAAGTGCAAATGGAAGCGATTCGCATAGCTTTTCCCAGCATAGATAGTATCAGTCATTTTGCTTTTTCTTGGCAAGAACCACAATTCGATCGAGCCAGAAGATTTTGTCAAATGTAACCCCCATTTATACCTCCACTTTCACTTCCTCTGTCTCTGTTTGTTCCTGTAGTGGGGGAACTATCAAAGGCGGCAGTTCCTGCCCAGCGGTGTTGAGAGTCGGTGTAATATCGACGTAGTTAATCACCGCCCCTAAAATTTTCACTTCCGCTTCTGTTAACTGGTCAGTGGCTTCACTCAAGAGACTAGAACGAGTTATGCCCTGGCGCGTTACCAGAATAATCCCGTCCGCTAGTTCTTCTAAGAGAAGGGCATCATTACAGCTAGACAGAGAAGGAGTATCGACAATCACCAGATCGAAACGGCCGCGAGAATCCTTGAGAATTAATTGTAATTCGCTCGATTCAATGATAGCTGCCGCCTGTTTTTGCGGACCGGGACTAGGCAAAATGGAAAGGTTTTCAATATTTGGGGCCAGCCGGATCGATTTACTTTTTGCTCCGTAGTAAAGTAGGGGTTCTCGGAAAGAATTGGGATCGGGAGTGACTCCGATTTCTTCAGCTTTGGAAAGACTTCTCAGATCTCCTTCGACTAACAGAGTCCGTCGGCCCGCTAAAGCCGCAGCGATGGCCAGATTATAGGCCGTGGCGGTTTTCCCCTCTCCGCCAGTAATACTGGTGACAATAACCACTTTCACCGTTTCGCCGCCGCCCACAAGTCGCAGAGTACTGCGTAAACGTTCGTAGTAGGGGAGATAATTGGCATTAGCATCGGCGAGAATCGGATCGATTTCATCGCCCTCTAAATTGCGGACAATGGGCAATTGTCCCAAGAGGAGGATATCCCGGCTAACCAAAGCTTCCCGCAATTCTTGGGGACTGTGCAGGCGATCATCGATCACTGCTAACAGCAGGATCGTACCCAATCCAGCTAAAGTTCCCAAACCAGCACCCACCAAGAGAATCAAGGTACGATTCTTGCGATTAAACACCTGTTCGATCGGTTGAGCCACCGGCGGTTGGGCGACGGTGAGACTACCCACGGTTTCCGCTTCTGCAGCCTGAGCATCCACCAGAGCATTGAGAATATTCTCGTAGATACCCCGTTGAAAGGCGACGGCTTGGGTTAAACGAGCTTGCTGTAGCTGTTTATCGGGGAATTTCTCGTATTGGGAGCGTAATTGCTGTTCCTGAGTCACTAAGGATTCTAATTGTTTCATTAAACCCTCGCGCTGGGTTTGCAGGGCGACTAATTGAGCCGCTAGTTGTTGACGGGTGGCATCGAGATTACTTTGCTGACGGATGCGACTGCTGGGAAGAGCGGTAAGAACGCCATCTTTTCCGATCACCTCGGCGGCTCTTTTTTGTAAGAGAGATTCGTTAACCTGCTGTTCTTTGCGTAATTTAACTACGGTGGGATGTTCGGGACGTAAATCCTTCTCTAGTCGCTCCAATTGGGCTTCCGTGCCCAAGATCTGCGCTCGGATACTGGCAATAATCGGGTCGGCACTAAGGGCTGAGGAGGTGTAAGCTTGATCGGGGGTTAAATCGAGTTGTTTACTCAGACTATTAATCTGTCCTTGAATGCCTTGCAGTTCTAGGCGAATTTCTCGCTGTTGCTGTTGACTACCGGTGATAGCGGTGAATAAACTCCCATCTTGAATCGCCAATAAATCTGAACCCTGGGTGCTAATGTAGCGATAAAACTTTTCTTCGGCTCTAGTTAAATCTTTTTGGACTTCGTTAAGACGGACACTGAGAGCTTCTATGCGGGCGCGTAACTGGGAAGTATTCAGCCAGCGACTGTATTCCACCATTTCCTTCATCAAGGTTTCCAGAATTAACTCCGCCTTGGCCTGGGAGTCGGACGTTAACTCTAAAAGTATCTCTTGGGGTTGGTCGGTTCCTGTAGACCGATTGCTATTATTTTGTCCCTCCACTTCACCGGGGAAGGTGATTTTTAAATCTCGATCGCGAATTTTAACGATCTGTTCTTGATTAAATTGCAATTTTTTGGCCGCATTGACTAATACCCGGGGAGACAGCAGTAAATCGCGATCAATAGTCCGCCCTTGTTCTTGCAGTTGGCTTCCTGTACTGGTAAAAGCTGGCGGCGGCACCCGGTAGGCCAATTGTCCCACCGCCCGATAAAAGGTGGGGGGTTTCTCAGGATCGGGTAGGAGAGCAAAGATCACAGAACCGCCTAAACAGAAGAGGAAGACGAATATTCCCACAAATTTGTTCTGATCTAGCGAGATGAGAAATCGTTTGACAATTGGTAGAGCCATAGCTTTTTAATATATTCCCAGATTCTTTACATTTTAGCGGTCAAGAGTTATTCTCGGCCTTGAAACCCTAGCTTATGAAGTTGTGTTAAGGAGTGAGGAGAGCCCGTTGCCCCTCAATTGAAGTTATCGAATTGATTGCTAATGTTGAGAATTGTATTGGTAAAACTGGTAATATCCCGGATGGGTTGAGTAATGATGTTAAAAGCTGCGAAAATTTTCCCTAATAGGGTGCGGCTGACAATAATTACGTCTTGATCTTCTAAGGGAACATTTTGGGATATATCCCCCCTAACTGCCGCTATCGGACTTAAAGTTTGACTAACAATTCCCCCTTTGGCACTATCAAAACGTAGCAGGGACACTTCATCAACATTAATCCGCAGGCGATCGGAAACCGGTAAACTAGCCACCACATCGAGGAAGGTACTGCCATTAGGAATCGAAACATTTCTCAAGGCAATTCCCGAAGGAAGTAAGGGAGCTAAAACCCTGATCGTGATACTCTGCTGGGTGAGGGTGGTTTTAGCCACTAGGGTGCGATTATATCCCGTTTCTTGCCCCGCTTCTAACTTAGAAACAATCACAGCATCACCCCCTTGCAGACGCAGATCTGGCAAGCGGTCCCCCTTAACTAAGGGAGTATAAAGGTCAAGTTTCTCTTCCAATACTGTACCATCGACTAAAACCCTACGGACAACGATCGAACGCAGATCGGCTCTGGGAGTGCCACCACCCGCAGCCAAAAGTACCTGCGCTAGGGGAGTATTAGGGGCAACACTATAAAACCCCGGTCGCTGTACCTCTCCCAGAATCGTTAACTGGACGGGACGGGCAGCGGTTAAAACCGCAATGACTTCCGGTTCCTCCCGCAGGTATTTTCGCCCCAATTCCAGGCGGATTTTAGTTTGCACTTCGTCTAAAGTCAAGCCCAGCACGGGAATACGCCCTAAAATCGGCACTAGAAAATTACCATCGGGATCCACCGGACCTGCGGAGTTAAATTCGGGAAAATCGGGAACCGAGACGCTAACTTGATCGCCGATATCGAGCCGATAGGCCTGAATTTGTCGGGATTGGGAGTTATTGGGAGAGTAAACCGGTGGACTGTAGCCAGTGGGGGGAATCGTGTTTTCAGGAAAGGTAGGATTAGGTGACTGGGGGGGCAAAAATTCTAACCAGGCTCCGGGTTGAGTCTGGGGTATGGACAAGGAACCCTGGGCCTTGAGGCCCTTAGAGTCAATTACCCATAAGAACCCTGTCAGACTCAACCCCGATAAGGCTATAGCCCCGGTTCTGAAGAAACTAACTGGCAAAAACTTGTTGAGCATCGGTGGAATCATACAGATTTATCAATTTATTTTCTGGGAGTTATCTAGTGGGAGAGGAACAAAGCAGCTATTAAGAACTACAAAAGTGCCTTGAGCTAGTTTTTTTAAAGAGATGGTTGGGAGCAGCAAAATCACTTTTCTTTTTTGCTCTGAGGCACGGAAGTTAATTGACTTAAGACATTTTGTTCTAAGTAACTCTGCACTTCCGTGGCGAGATTGAGAGCAAAGGGGGTGAGAGTTTGCAGTTCTTTGGTCGGGTCTAAGGGAATCATCAAGGAAACGGCTATCCAGGGTACTCTCTGTCTTTTTAATTGCGCCCATTGGTCAAGCCAATACCAAACAGAGGGATCGTAATGACCACCACCTAGCCAAGCATACCACTGCACCACGGCAAAGGTGTTTTGTGTCCAGGCAGCAATTCTCATTTTGAAAAAAAATCAGATAAAATTCTCTTATTTAAATAGAGAACTTGTGTAGAAGCATTATTTTTTGACAGATAATTATTATCCAACGCTGGAGATAGACAGG
>SFBL01000125.1 GCA_007095785.1 Microcystis aeruginosa Ma_SC_T_19800800_S464 | reverse complement strand
TTAGCTGAACGTTGGGAAAAACTGATAGTTTTATCGACGTAAGAAGCAGAAAAATTAGCTAAATTAACAGGATGTACTCTCAGACAATTTCAAGAGAGATAGGCTTTTAGTGGCTTGGGGAAAAGCTTTATCAATTTATTCATAATAAATATTGGCAGAGGATTAAAGATTAATTATTGTGAATAACTCTTTTGGTTAGAAAAAGATAAACTTGAGAATCTTCGGTCAAATTTATTGACTCAAAATCAGCTGTACTTAATTTAAATCAATCAACCCTAGGGTTGGGGGTGAGGGAAATTAACCATCTCTGCCATTACTTGTGAAAAATGGTATTAGCCCCTCTCCTTTATCTTCAAGTGTGGAAACGAGGTCTATACTGATAGTTTTTTCCACAAAATAGTCCTAAAAGTGTTGCCTAGTAAGCATTTCACGATTCCATAAGCAAAAATTATCACACAAAGTCGAGAAGAGCCGATAAACGACATCTGCAAGGGTTCGCCGAGATAGTAGCCGCAATTTTACAGTCCCAAAGTGCTTGTCTGAGCCATTGGCTGCCCTATCTGAGCCATCGGGATTGTTTGGATGTTTGGACATTGTATCCTTATTAGATCAATTCCTAAACTTCTGGAGAGTTTCCTAATCGTCTTTTTGAGCATGGCTAAGACTGTTCAAGTTGACTTGGAAGACTCCAATATTTCATTATACAGCTTTAAATATTTAGATGCTTGAATCTCAAGAGTAAATTCCTGCTCTGTTTTATCACGAGCGCGATTGCACAATTTCTGGTATCTTTCACTATTTTCTAACACCCAATTAATTCCCCCTGCCAAGTCTTCCACCTCGAAGGGGTGAGCCAGATAACCATTCTCTTGATGTTCGATCATATCAGGCATTCCACCAATTTTAAAGGCCACAGAGGGAGTGGCACAGGCGAGAGCTTCCATGACTGTATTGGCAAGATTGTCCTCAATTGAGGGCGCGACAAAAATATCGGCGGCGGCATAGACTAAAGCTAGGGAAATATCATCATTTAATCTGCCTAAATAATGGGTTTTTAAGCCAAAATCAGGCGGATTAACTGGTTCAGAGGCACCGAAGACCACTAACTCTAATTTATGCTGCCATATTTCCCACTGGCTGAGTTTTTTTATGGCAGGCAGCAGCAGATGAAACCCTTTCCGGTGATTGCTTGTTGCCGTCATAGCACCAAAAAGGATAAGCTGTTTATCTTGGGGTAATCCTAAGATACGGCGAGCAATCTTTTTCTCGATTGGTTTATACCTTTGAATATCTAAGCCATTGGCAATTACTTCTATCGGTAAATCCCGAAATAGAGAACTATTTCTAGCACAATCTGCTAACCATTGACTGGGGGTAACAATAGTCAGATTGAGATTTTTCCAAGCTTTAGCTTTTCGCCACCAAACCCAACGAGAAATATCCCCATCCTGCTGACTATTTAATTGGGGACAACGACCACAGGATTGAGTATATTTATCGCATTCTCCAGTGTAATGACAACCACCAGTAAAAGGCCACATATCGTGAGCCGTCCAAACAAGCGGTTGCTTAAATTTGGCTAGGGTTTCAATTTGTAAAAACCCAGCATTAATCCGGTGTAAGTTAATAATATCTGGACTAATTTGGGCTATTCTAGAAACAAGGCGATCAGGAAGCCATTGGATAGAATAAGTTGTTCTCTCTCTTTGGCTATATAATGACAAGGGCAATTGATCAAAAGTAGGTCTTAGCTTTGTCCAACCCTTCATTAATTTACTTGCTGGCGATAAAATAGTATAGTCATCACGAGTCTTATCACTAACTAACAGAGTCGAATCTGTCCCAGTTTCCCGCAAGCCTTGATGTAAACGATAAACGGCCGCATAGGCGCCTCCTCGACCATCAGAATTACTTAGTAAACATACTTTCATAACTTAAAAAATATTCCGTCTATTTGTAACAGTCTTCCACAGTTAGCACCCACATCGAAAACCCTATATGTTGATATTCCAGTAACCTTTCCATCAGGGACAATGGCGAAGTATTAAGATTATATCTATTGACTTCAAATACCGGTTTTCTGAACAGGTTTTTAATGTTTTTTTCATGATTCAAAAGAAGATAATTTAGTGCTTCATTCGGTTGACACATAGATTTATAGAATCCATAAACTTTAAACTTGACTCATCAAAGTTTGACGATAATCCTCTTCTATCATAGTTGATTTTATCATTAAATTGACTAACTATAAACTCTGCATTAATTAAATCTAAACTCCGATAAGGAACCTGATATTTTTCCGCTAATGATTTGACTTTCCCTTTACCCAAAGTATAATCGACCGCAACAGAAGGGACCCCAGCAGCCAAAGCAAACACTAGAGAATGAAATCTCATTGTCAAAGCCATAGAAGCTGATTGAAAAGCCTTCAAACAACTTAAAGGGGCCTGCTCGGCTCCAGTATAACTTAAATCCAATCTATCCTTTATTTCCTGATTATTTCTCAACAATCTTCGATAAAACCATCGGTCATCATTGCCAAGGTGATTTGTACACATGGGAAAGGGAATAATCGATAAGTCAGCATACTGATCAATTAATTGATTAAGAGCAACAATTATCTCGAACTCAAACTTATTTTTGATCTTTTCTGCTTCCAGTACAGTTAGATAAGGTGCATATTCCCGATAAGGCCAATCTCTTAATCCTAATAATAGCACTGGAGATTTTTGAGGATTTTCTATTGGTTTTAGGGATGCCAAAGAACTTTTAACCCAAGTGAGAGCAGGATCTTCAGCAACCAAATCTTCTGAAGTACAAATACCTAAAGATTCAGCCAAAGTTCGAGAGTTTTCATCTCTATAAATTCGACAGGAAGATAGGTGAAGAAGATTCTTAATTGCTTGATTATAATCAAAATTTCCCAAAGGTCCTACACCACACCCGGCAATCAATGTCGGAACCTTAGCTTCTACTGCTCTTTGAAATATAGCAATCATTTCAGCTAGGTTAGGGATAGCCATTAAAGGACCACCACCAAAAACGACTAAATCCATCGTACCGGCAACTTTAATAGCATCCGTAATAGAATGTAAATAACACCCCTCTAATTCAGGCATTTGCTGAATCGTCATCTCCGAAATATACAATTCAAGGGAAGCAAGATGAAGTTCCAAGTTTCCTAGAGCAGATTGGAGCGAATTCACTACTCCACCTAAAATTGCTTTATCTCCCAAAGTCTCTGTGCCATACCAACCACAGATAAGTACCAGATATTTTTCTGAATTATGACGAGAAAAACCTTGAGGAGGTTGAGAGTTATTAATTTTAGCTAAATCTACACCATAACCAATCATTCTTTTTTGAAAGCTAATCTTCTTTTTGATTTCTTTAACTGGTTTAATAAGTGGTGATTTTTTCAGATATTGGGGATTTATGCCCAATTTTAATAATCCCTTATTAAGATAATTATTCAGTAAAGTAGGAGTGGGGGGAAGACCAACATAATCGTGAACACAAGTATCACATTTAGTTTTAACAATGTTTGCTAAGTGTTCTTGATTAGCAAAATATAAATGCTCAGAGTTTTCAGAAATAGATGAACCTAATGTTTTACTTTCAACGGCGCAGTACAAAAGTTCTCCTCTGGCTGAGAGAGTAACACCCCTATGCTGCCAATCACACCCAGCAGCACGAGGTTTTCCGTACATTATTTGACCAATTAAAGATTTATAAAAAAACTTCTGCTGTTCCGATGTTTCATAAAACCTGATAATATTTTCCAGAAAAATACTTAGATGATATTTTTCCGCAAAGGTCAGGTCAAATGGTTCGGAGACATCTCGAGAATATAATCGTTGGTGAGGCAATCCTAATCGATATTTAATATAAATATTTTGACTCAATGCAAACTCAAATAAATCATGAACTCCATAGACGTTTTCTTTAATGACTGTACATCCTAATCTTCGACTGGAAACCAGATCAGAATTCTGAATAAAATTAATCACCTTAAGGGCATTTTCAAAATTTCCTTTTCTTCCTCTCACTCTGTCATGTACTTCTCCAACTCCGTCCAGAGATACCATCACATCCAAATGGCCAGAATGTGATTTAATTACCTGTCCAATTTCACCAATTCGCTCAATTACTTGGCTACTATTCAAAGAGTTGGTAATAAGAGCTATATTCGATAGTTTAGGTAAATTGCCAAAGAGGACATCAACAATCTCTGCTAAATCCTTACGAAGTGTTGGCTCTCCGCCATTAATTCCTACACCTCTCACTTCAGAGAAAAGTCGATTATTGACTGCTATGGCTAGTTCTTGCGGACTGATTTGATAGTCAAATTTCTGTTGCCAGATATTGCACATTTGACATTTAGCGTTACAAACGTCGTTGACCGGAAACTGTATTACCACCGGCTTTTGTAATTTCCAAGGCTTGGGCTGGGTTGTTAAGTAAATATCTTGAATTTGGTTGAGAAGTGTCATGAGTTTCATGGTTTGTTCGCATACTAAAATGAAATTCCGCCTTGTCTAAAAATTGACCAAGATTTTTCCTATTTTTCTAATTCCTTGCCTTAATAAATTATTTTTCTTAGTTTCATAATTATATGCCTTTTTTAAGCAGGGTAAGAGCATCTCAATTAGGCTTGACAAAAGGCTTTCAGCACAGCCATCATATAGTTATTATCCATGGCCGCCCGTTTACTTTTTTGTGCCAGACTACGTCGGTAAGTGGATTCC
>SFBL01000124.1 GCA_007095785.1 Microcystis aeruginosa Ma_SC_T_19800800_S464 | reverse complement strand
TGGGGGTTGGGGGTTGGGGGTTGGGGTGTGGGGTGTGGGGTTTTACCCATTTTCAGGTGGTCAATTACCTAATTTTCAGGGAAAAAGTCCCTGAATTTTCCCCCCAATCACTCCAAGGGGCGGCACTTTTTGAGGGAAAAAAATCTAAAAACCTTGTTGGATAAGGTTTTTAGATTTATTCAGCAAACCCTATTTAACCAATTGATTAAATCTTCAACCGTAGAGAAATCGAATAAAGCTTCTCCTAATACTTCGACATCATCAATACTTAACTGCATAATTTTAGTTTCCAATGAAGGATTAATCTCTCCTAACTTGCGTTTAAGTAGGCGAAGAATCAATGTCTTTTCGCGTTCGATACCTTGTTCGATACCTTGTTCAATACCTTGTTCGATACCTTGTTCAATACCTTGACGCATCCAGCTGGTGGTAATTTGCATAACTCCCTCCTGTACGGGTTGACTAAATGTGCTAATCTCTTCTTGAAATTGTATCTCTTCGACCGGATTTAGATTGAGATAAGTATCAATAAATCCGGAAATTAATTGCATTTTCGCAGGATTTAACTTTAAAGTGATTAACAAGCGCAGACATTCCGCTTTTACCTTGGCTCGCTCTTTCTCGGCAATGTTCATCTTAGCCATCAAAGCTGAAGCAACCGGATTCGGCTGATTGAGAAAATCTCGCCAATTTAATCGATTTAACTGCACTACTTGATAATTAAATTCTAAGACTTTTAAATCGGGAAAATTGACTACATATTGACTAATCGCTTCTCTTTTTGGCTTTGAATAAGAAAAAATTACAATCGGATAAATCGGTAAGACAAATTTCTCATGAAAGCGAGCAAAATAAGTAAACATTCGCCGGTTAAACCACTTGCGGGAACTTTCCTGCGCCTCCACATGAATCAGAAAAAAAGATTCTTTTCCTCGAAACCTAACTTGTGCGACTAAATCGCTTTCATGTCTTTCTCCTTCCGTGACATCGGTAAATACTTCTTTGTCTAAAAAAGTAATCAATTCCCTATCTAAATAATCCATCAATTGAGGGAAAAACAACTCAATAAATTCGACAAAAAAGGTGGAGATAACTCCTTAAATAAGCGATCATGGTCAATATTATTAGTCATGTAATATCATCTTAACTAATCTGAGTGATGAATGACTACTCTTCTCTATTATATTCTGAAAAGTCGGTTTTGGCAACGGATTGTTATGACCTATCCCCTTAACCTACCAGGAGAGGGGGATGCTTCCCGCATTAACCTTTCTCGCCAGAAGTCCAGAAAAAGGGTTTCTCCGAGAAACCCTTTTTCTCGATAATAGGCTAACTGCTGTTTTATTCACGATAATCCTATTATGCCTAAGATCTACCGTCTTGCCCAAGGTCATTTAAACCTATTGGAAACCTGTCCACCCAGATTTCAAAAAGTCTATCTAGAGGAACTTAACACACCGGCTGACCCTGAACAATTGCAGCGGCAAGAATGGGGCAGTCAGTTTCACCTATTATTACAGCAGCGGGAATTAGGGCTGCCGATCGCGTCTTTATTACGGGAAAATGAACAGTTAGAACATTGTTTAACGGCCCTATTAAAAGCTGCCCCGGCAATTGCCCAAAATCGGGGAGAAACCAATCGAGAAGCAGAACATTGTCGCAGTTTAACTGTGGGTAATTATTTATTAACGGTTATCTATGATTTAATTTTATTAGAGAGCGATCGAGCGGTAATTTTTGACTGGAAAACCTACTTAAAACCGATCGATGCCGACAAACTAGCCAAAAATTGGCAGACGAGACTTTATCTGTATGTTTTGGGAGAAACTTCTGCTTATCCCCTTGATAGTTTATCAATGACCTATTGGTTTGTGCAGTTGCCCCGCAGCCCCGAACAAATTACTTTTAACTATAATCGCAAACTACACCAACAGACAGGGCAGGATTTACGCCGTTTATTGAAGGATATCGATCGCTATCTATCAGCATACCAAAATGATTTAGTCAATTTTCCCCATCGTCCCGATTGTCAGCTTCATTGTCCCTATTATCTTAGACAAGAGCGATCGGGCCCAATAGACTTACCCTCGATCGAGGATATCCCTGAAATCAATCCTTTTGTCTAAATCAGTGATCAGTGATCAGTGATCACTGATCACTGACAATTCCCCTTCTCCGCCGCGTTAACCATGGTCGATAATAATAAAAGACAGATCGATCGCTTGCGCTCATGACCGGCAACCACTACCAAACCTTAGAAATCAGCCATAAATCGACCCCTGACGAGATTAAACGGGCCTATCGGCGTTTAGCCAGACAATTCCATCCCGATAGTCAAAACGATAGTGCCAGTCACGATAAAATCGTCGCTATTAACGCCGCCTACGAGATTTTAAGCGATCCGAGACTAAGAAAGGACTACGATAACCAACTAATCGCCAATTCTCCCGAAAAACGCGCCCAACGCACCGCCACCGCCCAGGCAAACTACCATCGTTACAAAGAAGCGGTCCAGGAAGACAAGGCCCTGGTCAAACAGTGGTATAACCAGACCTATAGCCCGATTAATCGCCTGATCGGTCAAATTATCCGGCCTCTCAAACGTCAGATCGATCACCTATCCGCCGATCCCTTCGATGATCAGTTAATGGCTGTTTTTCAAGACTATCTAGAAACCTGTCGCCAAAATCTCGATCGAGCCAAAACCCTCTTTTCCCAACGGCCCAACCCTGCCAAAATGGCCAAAGTGGCCGCTGCTCTGTACTACTGTCTCAATCATCTCACTGACGGACTAGAAGAATTAGAAACCTTTACCCTTAACTACGATGATCGCTCTCTCCACACCGGCCAAGAAATGTTTCGCATGGCCCAGCGTTTACAGGTAGAAGCTAAACAGATAGCCAGTCAGTGCCAAAATTAAATCTCTAGCCATGGGCAAAAAAAAAGACGAAAATAGATCAAGACCAGATTTACCCAATCCCTAGCTTAACCCCGATGAGAGACAAACAATCAGAAATTGCCAATATATCCACCTCTAGAGATTCTGATCTTTATTCCTTGCCTCCAGCCGTCCAACGGGCTGCCAATATCCTTTTACGTCAGGGAAGAATCGGTTTTTGGACGCAGATTGTCCTAGGCGTAATTTCAGGGGTTTTATTGCTCATTGCTACCGCTAGTTTATTAGGTACGAGACAACGCACTTCCGGTATTGAAATCGGTGTTTTATGTGCCATTGGTGGGGCTTGTTTCTTGGTAGTCGCCATTTTCTTTTCCTCTCGTTACATGAAAATTGCCCGTCAAATGTTGAGAGGTGATCAAGATAGTCGCCCGAAAAAATCCGATACTATTCAATTAATCCGTCAGGGTTTAATCGCTAATATTATCGGGATGTTTTTAACGATTTTGGGAGCGCAAGCGTTAGCGGGAATTGTCTTAATTAAATCCCTCAATGTTCCCCAAGGTACTTTTAATGTTGCCTCTAACCCCAGTCAATTTGTTAATTCCGTTGACCTGTTAATTGTGCAGGCCAATACTAATACAATTCTCGCTCACTTTACTGGTATTGTTACCTCTTTGTGGCTTCTTAATCGTATTACTTCTAAATAAATAGGGTTTGCTGATATAATGGTAAAACCTTTTTAAAATAAGGCTTTTGACCTGTTAAAATCCGATGTTAGTGCTGCGAAAATCGGATTGGGATCCTCAAAAACCTTGCATTATCCTTCTTGTAGCAGATAGGTTAGTACAAAAAGAGAGGACAACAAAGCCTGAAACTCCCGACGACCGGCTACTGACGACCGACTCCTAACCCCACCAACAAACTTTTTCAGCAAACCCTAAATATGACCATGCAACGCACCCGTTTAAGTACGCTGGCTAATGTCACCAGCAGTCGATTTAATAGCTTTTTTGGTAATCCTTGGCGGCGGATTTCCCTCCAGATAATTTGTGTTTTATTTGGAGTTTTTTCTGGTCAAGCAATCGTCACCACTGCCGGACAAACTGCTCAATGGGATGTCACAGCTGCCGGTTTATTGCTGCTGTTTACGGAGGCGATTAGCCGGATTGTTTACCGAAAAAGTTCTCAGGCTAAACCCGCACCGATTTTGCGAGAATCTTTCAATTTACTGAAAATTGGTATCACCTATAGTTTATTTCTAGAAGCCTTTAAAATTGGCTCTTAAATATTTAGGGTCTGCTCAAAGAAGTCAGAATAATACCATTTGTTTTAAAGTAATGGCAGAGATGGTTAATTACCCTCACCCCCACCCCCCCGACATCGGGGGGGCAAGAGGAGGAAAGAGGGGAGTAGGATACTTGCCAAGAACAAAGAAAATGCTATAAACGATGATTATTTTCAAAAATAATTGAACCATTAATATAGCCTTGACTTGCGTTATAAATTTTCTTGGTCAGTGATAAATATCTGACATTGGGAAATTCTCGAATGGTTTGTTCGATTGGCAAAAAATAGGTCTCAATCATTTTAATTCATGGACGGGGACATCGGGGAATGGGGGACTCAATTTGACATACCCTCAAGGCGATCGATTCTCCCAAAACCCGCCAGGATTTAATCCTCATAAATGCGGCACTCTAAGGCATCGGGATTGGCTTCGCAGTAGGACTGAAGTGAGTTACTCCCCTGTTTTTTGGCCCGTTGATGGGAGGCTTCGGCCTGGAGTTCCTCCACCACATCCCAGGCTGCGGCGCAATCTGGAGAGGTCTCACCCTTGGCTGCGCAAATTGCCCGCGCGTCTTCGCGGGCCGCTTCAATTTCATCTTCAATGAACAACCGCTTTGGCTTTTCAACAAAATCGCTCTTGAAGAGAATATCACTGACAGAAATAATACCCAGCAAAGTTTTACCCTGAATCACGGGGGCGCGGCGAATGCGGGTTTGAGCAAATAACCGGGCCACATATTCCACCCCCAGTTCGGGATTGACAACCACACAGGGCTTGGCCATGATTTCGTAAACCCGCATAGTTTTAGGATCGTGGCCAAAGGCCGCCACTTTGTAAACGATGTCAGTTTCGGTGACAATTCCATAGGGGTCCTGTTCATGGCGCGGTTCGACAATCAAACCCCGCAGTTTTTTTTCTTTCATCAATTTCACGGCATCGGCAACCGTTGCCGAACCACGAATGGTGACAACGTTTTGGGTCATAATTTCTTGAGCTTGTAGCATATATGGTTTGGTTTTTTTTAATGAAAGAACTGGTATAAATGCAAAAGTTGACTAGGGTTGCCCTGATAGCAATTTCCTAGACTCTTGTGGGCTGAGTGCCACTGTGAACACAGATGACAAAGACCAATGGGCGATCGCTGGTTTAGGCTGGGACGGCACGGCCGCAGCTGTGTTCCCCTGAGTGCCTGGAGCATAGGCCTCCAGCACAGCACCGTTTTGCCAACACATGGCGATGAAATAATCACACACTGGGCATTCCGTCTGAGCAACCTGTCGGGCTGGACACTTATATCCTGCGGGTAGGCGATCGCTCAAGAGCCGTTGAGCTACGCTGCCGCAGTTAGGACACCGAATTTCTATAAGCTTGTTCATCGCCATACCTCAAAATTAAATAGTGGTGTGAGAAGGAAAGGGTCAACGTCGGACGTTTGCCCAGAGTGTTTGTTCACGGTGGAAGACTATAATTGTCGTTCTACGGCAGCCGTAAATTCTTCATAGGGTTTAACCCCAACTAATGTTTCTATCAATTCCCCCTGTTTAAATACCATGACAGCCGGAATACTTCTAATCCCAAAGCGTTTGGCCACGGGTTTGTTACTGTCTAGGTCAAGTTTGAAGACTTTGGCGCGATCGCGATAGTCATCGGCCAATCGATCGATCAACGGTGCCACCAGTTTGCAAGGTCCACACCAGGTTGCTGTGCAATCTACCACCAACAGTGATTCACTCTTTAACAGGGAATCAAATTCAGTTTCATCTTGAATAAATGTAGCCGTACCCATGTTTAGATCTCCAAATTGATGCTGTGTAACTTAGTCCAAATTCTCTGCTCGCTGCGTTTTACAAGATAAATTCAGCCTTGAACCGCTCCTCCTCTAAAAATGCTTGGCTTTTGACCCTTTAACTTTCCCCCAGAAAGGGGTTGGGGTTCAGGACTATGAATAGAAAAAAATGGCATCAGTCAATGTCCGCCTCCAGGGGGTATCGTCTATAGTTTGGTTGTCCCAGACATCGATGGTGACATCTAGTCCCTGCTCATGCGGGGGTTTTACTGTGTAAGTCGTCATCGGCTGCCCCCAATCAAAACAAATTTGCGACGTTAAGTTGCGATAATATGGTTTTGCAAGTTATTGCATTTAGATAACCTATGACAGCGACCCCTTCCAACGATTTATCTGCCTGGGAGCGGCTAGAACAAGGCAGACAAGCAAAAGCAAGCAACGGTGGTTATGCGGGCTACGGCTCCCCTGCCTTTGGACAACGATCGATCGATGGGGAATTAGTGGATGATCCAGAAGAGTGCCGGATCATTGAACTGATTCGCCGTCATCACAAATCAGGGAAATCCTTGCAGAAGATCGCCGATTGGCTTAATGAACAGGGCTACACCACCAAACGCGGTCTACCATGGCAGCGTATTTCCGTAAAGCGAGTGCTAGATCGACTATATGGAAAGGTGTCCAGAATTTCCGGAGTAACCCTTCAGGCCGACCAGAACCCGGAAGTACTCACCCCAGCGTCTGGTGATGCCGCTCCTGAAACCATTAGAGGCTGAATAACCCCTAAATAAAAAGTTTCAGGCTCTACCCTGTTACATCCCTCTATGATACACCGAAGTGGGTCTAAAATCTTTACGAGTTTAATAAAAATTGTAACAAAACGTTACATCTTTTAGGAAAAAGTTAAATGTCGCTACAATTTGAGATAGTTTTAGAACGGGTTTTGGCAACTCTGAGAGTCTGGGTTCTTTGCCCAGTGGCTGTTCTGTCTATCTTGGCCTTTGCGATTGCAGGATGGTGCTGATGTCCCTCGATACACCTCTGAGTTGGGCCCCCGATCTGGAAAAGGCGATCGATCGCCAACCCTTGACGGTGCCGCCAACGACTTCCCTGGCAGCTGCGATCGCCATGATCGGTCAGGCCCATAGCCGTCTGTGTTTACTCACCGATGACCTATCCCCTCTAGCTGCTCCGGCCGGAGAGGTGAGTGTTAGCTGTCTGCTGGTGGTACAAGGGCAAGAGCTATTAGGAATTTTGACAGAACGGGATGTGGTGCGACTCACCGCTCAAGGAATTAACCTGACTGAGACAACCGTTGCTGATGTGATGGTACATCCCCTGATCACGTTACCCCAGCAATCTGCTCAAGACATTTTTGCTGCCCTGTTTTTGTTTCGGCGCTACCGCATTCGCCATTTGCCGATTGTGGATGACCAAGGACAGTTAGTCGGGGTGATCTCCCATGAAAGTATTCGCCAGATTTTGCGTCCGGCCAATCTGTTGCGGTTTCGTCGCGTATCGGATGTGATGACCACTCAAGTGGTACAAGCCCCACTCACCGCCACAGTCTTGCAATTGGCAAAGTTAATGGCTGAACATCGTGTCAGTTGTGTGGTGATCACCCAGAGAAATTCAGAAGACAATGACTACCCCGTTGGTATTGTGACAGAGCGAGATCTTGTCCAATTTCAAGCAGTTCAAATCGATCTGCACAAAACTAGGGCCCAGACGGTGATGAGTACGCCGTTATTTCTTCTCAGCCCCGAGGATTCCCTGTGGACGGCCCATCAGGAAATGCAAAAACGGCGGGTGGGGCGTTTGGTGGTTTCTTGGAACTGGGGGCGGGGGTTGGGTATTGTCACACAAACCAGTCTGTTAAGGGTTTTTGACCCGATGGAAATGTATGGGGTGATTGAAAATTTACAACAAACGATTCAACAGCTAGAGTCCGAGCGATCGCCCTCCCTTCCTTCCCCACCAGCGGACTTATTACTTCAACAGACTCGCACCCCATCAGAAAAAGACATCGCCAGCGATCGCAAATTATTACTAGCCTTGCTGGACAATGCTTACAAAGACGTAAAGTATATGTTGGCTAACTTAGATCTTGTCGTCGAGCAGCGGCGATCTTTGCTTCAATCTGTTCTCGATAAGCTTGAGTACCTCGGCCGTGAAATTAGCTCTTAGATATGGACTTCCCCGTTGGCAAAAGGCCATAACCTGTGCTGTAGGAGGGATTAAAAGAATTTACGCCAGCCCGTTACTGGGTACAAATCAGGGAAACTCCCAATAAATCTAACGCCTGTTGTTGCAGTTGGGTCGGTCGAGTTATCTTAGAAAAACGATAACTTCCCTCTCTAATCGTACATTCTACTGTATTCAAGCAAATCGTCCCCAAGTTCCCCAACAAAGTCCGAAAACTATGCACAGGGAGGTTCTCTTGATTCCGTTTTTTTCTGTCTTTAGACTGAGCGGATTCACTCCGATCCGCTTTAATCACATTCAGGGAACTATCATCAATTTCTTCATCCTCAAATAATAAAGGAGCTAAGGACTGTTTTAAATGCCATTCCACATAATAAGCTAACATACATAAAAAGATAAGCTGCCCGCAAATTTAAATTGCTTGTTGAGATGAGGCGCTCTTGCAAGAGGCAACCCCCCCGATGTCGGGGGGGCAGGGGGGCGGCGTGGTACTTCTAAATATACTCGATTGCCTAATATTGACAAATCTCTGACTAGATTATACTCTGTCTGATTGATTCTGTCCAAGATTTGATGGCAATTCGGACATTCAATTGTTTCATTTAAAAGAGCGAGCTTTAGGAAAATTGTCTGCTCAATTTTTTGATAATTGACCACTGTTACATTTGGTAAATCGAGGAGTTGATCAAAATTTATCCACATAACCCACCTCCTGTTCTGTGTTACTATTATACCATGCTCACACAGAACCTAG
>SFBL01000123.1 GCA_007095785.1 Microcystis aeruginosa Ma_SC_T_19800800_S464 | reverse complement strand
TAGATGATTTCCTGACCTAAGATCACATTTTATTCTTTTTTCCACTTCAATCTAAGAATTGAGAAAAAAGCAAAACCTTATATTATACCATAAAAAAATTATGCAAGAGGTCTAATATAAAAGTATATGAAGAGATGCGGAATGTCGGTTAAATCGACCATAGCAGACAGCGCCGTTGCCGAGTAGCTAAAACTTAATAAAAAGGCGGCAAAAAAAGGCTACAAAACTTAATAATGTCCAAAACAGCTAATTATGTCCCTCGTTGGCTCTCTGGTTGGTGAAAGAAAAATCTACGCTAATCCGATAATAACCTGCTGGCAAATCCTGCTAGGGTGGTTTTATCTGTTAAAATTTCTTGTCGTCGTGAAGTAAAGCGGGAAGAGTATGCGAATTCTATTTGTGGGTGCCGAGGCCGCCCCAATTGCCAAAGTTGGGGGAATGGGAGACGTAATTGGGGCATTACCGAAAGTCTTGCGTCAGCTAGGTCATGACGTGCGGATTTTTCTCCCCTACTACGGTTTTCTCCAGGAAAAAATGGACATCCCTTCCGAACCCATTTGGTCAGGATTCGCCATGTTTCAGGATTTTTTAGTCTATGAGACGGTTTTACCCGATACGGACATCCCCCTCTACCTCTTTGGTCATCTAGCTTTCTCTGGACGCAATATCTACGGAGGCGAAGATGAGGCTTGGAGATTTACCCTTTTTGCGAATGGTGCGGCGGAATTTGCTTGGAATTACTGGAAACCACAGGTTATTCACTGTCATGATTGGCATACGGGCATGATTCCCGTCTGGATGCACCAAGACCCCGATATTAGCACCGTTTTTACTATCCATAATCTCGCCTACCAGGGTCCTTGGCGCGAAGCATTAGAAAAAATGACTTGGTGTCCTTGGTATATGCAGGGCGATAATACCATGGCCGCGGCGGTTCAATTTGCCAATCGCGTCACGACTGTCTCTCCCACCTATGCCCGTCAAATACAGACCCCCATTTATGGCGAAAATTTAGAGGGATTATTGTCCTATATTTCCGGCAATCTGGTGGGGATTGTCAACGGCATCGATACGGAGGTGTATAACCCGGCTAAAGATGTTTATCTTAAGCAGAATTTTACCCCAGAAACCATCGAAAAACGTCTGGCTAATAAAATTGCCCTGCAAGAAGAAGTGGGGCTACAGGTCAGCAGAAATGCCTTTGTCATGGGGATGGTGACGCGTTTGGTGGAACAAAAAGGTATTGATCTAGTGATGCAAATTTTAGATCGCTTTCTCACCTATACTGATGCACAATTGATTATTTTGGGTACAGGCGATCGCTATTATGAAACCCAACTGTGGGAGATGACTTCCCGTTTCCGGGGGCGAATGTCCCTGCATCTTCTCTATAGTGATGCCCTTTCCCGTCGCATCTATGGGGGGGCCGATGCTTTGTTAATGCCTTCCCGTTTTGAACCCTGCGGCATCTCCCAATTAATGGCCATGCGTTACGGTTGCATCCCCATGGTACGTCGCACCGGTGGTTTAGTGGATACGGTATCTTTCCACGACCCGATTCAGGAAAAAGGAACGGGATTTAGTTTCGATCGCTATGAACCTTTGGACCTGTTTACCTGTATGATCCGGACTTGGGAAAGTTTCCGTTATAAACAGGATTGGCAAAAACTACAGCAACGGGCAATGACTCAAGATTTCAGTTGGTATAAATCCGCTTTGGAATATCTCAAAATCTACAAACAAATCACTGGACAACCGGAGCAATTATCCGATGAGGAAAAAGATAAATTGGTCGCCCTGACTAGCAGTTAAATCCTCCTGGAGTAGGGGTGATATATCTTCACCCCTACTCCAGCAGCAATTAATCAGTAATGGCGTTGAGAAGAACTTCCGCTAGGGTCATATCTTCCATATCATCGATAGTAATTGTGTCAACGATATCGAATTTAGCCCCCGCCGATTCTAGCTGATCGTCTAAAGCTTTAAGAAATTCTGTCGCTTGTCGATCATGGCCAACTTGAATCAGAGAAATGGCTAATTCTTGATCGCTATCGAGTTTTCGAGAAGCTTCGATAATTTGACGCATCACCGCTTTGCGATCATCTGGTTCTCCGTCGGTAATCACCAGAATAGTTTCTCCGTTGGGTTTAGTTTTGCCGGCAGTTTTGCGCTGAAAATAATTATCAAGGGCATCTTGAAGCACAGCTGCTAGGTCTGTCCTCCCCATCGGTTCATTTTCTTGATAAATTCGTGTCACCTTATCGGAAGTAACATTATCATAGCGTCGGAAACGTCCGGAAAAAAGATAGATAGTGATGCCGTCCGGATCGATTTCCTCGCACTTTCTAGCCAAAGCGAGGGTGGATTCTTGGGCAATTTGCCAACGGGTTTTCTCACTGGGTTTATCAGCAGTGGACATACTGCCACTTTTGTCAATAATCAGAGTATAATCTCTGTCTTGTACAACACTTTCACTGGCCATAGGGGCTATACCTCCAAGCAATTTGCGCTCGTCCTAGTCTAATAATTATTAAACTCTAGGATGGAAACTCCACCTCGATCAACTAGGGTTTTTTAACTATTGGTGGAGGAGACAGCGTAATCAACAGCAGAAACTATCGCCAGAAAACCGGTCGGGCTAAAATGAAAAAAGTATGAAAATTATTTCTTAACCCGATACTGTGAAATGAGCCGATGAGTGATAGCAAATCGATCGCCTTAACCGAGAAAAAGCCTGAGCATCCACCTTCTTGGAGTTTTTGGACGGTGTTTAGTTCCACCTTCCTAACCATATTTTTGGCTGAAATCGGCGATAAAACCCAATTAGCCACCCTTCTGATCAGCGCCGAATCCCAATCCCCCTGGGTGGTTTTTGCCGGGGCAGCCAGCGCTTTAATCACTACCAGTCTCCTCGGTGTCCTGATCGGTTATTGGATTGCTCGTCGTCTTTCCCCCAAAACCTTAGATATCGGTGTCGCTATCCTTCTCCTTTTGATCACCGGTTTACTCATCAGCGATATTCTCTAATCAATCAGTGATCAGTTATCAGTGATCAGTTATCAGTGATCGGTTATCAGTGATCAGTTCACTGTTTACTGTTCACTGTTCACTGAAAAAAGCTTCCCACTCCCTAGAATTTATGAATTGGCAATTATTCGGACTGACATTTATCACGGTTTTTTTGGCAGAAATCGGCGATAAAAGTCAATTAGTAGCGATCGCTCTCGGTGGCAGTTCCAAATCACCCAAAGCTGTCTTTTTTGGCTCAATTACCGCCTTAATCCTGACCAGTTTCTTAGGAGTGCTTGCGGGGGGCAGTATGGCGCAATTATTCCCAGCTAAGATATTAAAAGCGATAGCGGCCATTGGTTTTGCTCTGCTTGCTGTCCGGCTGCTTTGGCCAGATTCGGATTGATCATTGGGTTTGCGGCAAAAAGCTTTTCCTGGGGGCAGGGTGTGGGGTGTGGGGTGTAGGGTGTAGGGTGTAGGGTGTAGGGTGTAGGGTGTGGGGTGTAGGGTGTGGGGTGTAGGGTGTAGGGTGTAGGGTGTGGGGTGTAGGGTGTAGGGTGTGGGGTGTAGGGTGTGGGGTGTCGGAAGAATAAATAGAAATAATCTCCTGCCTCCTGTCTCCTGACTCCTGCCTCCTGTCTCCTGACTCCTGCCTCCTGTCTCCCGACTCCTGATAGCTAAAAAACTGAGGCAAATTCCAGAAAAATAATTAATTTTTTGGGAAAAAGTAGCAAAAATTACAAAAAACATCCAAAAAGTAGCGAAAATTACAAAAAATCTGCTAACCTAGCCTTAATATCACACAGATATTCGTAGAAAGATTCCCGAAAATCTCCTCAGCCAAAACATCCGTGTGAAGTAGCTAATATTGTCAGCGAGGTTAGTTCAAGATCATCATGTCAAATTTAGGACGACGTAAATTTCTCCTGTACGGTTCTGCCACTTTGGGAACCAGTATTCTGTTAAAAGCTTGTGGTGGCAATCAAAGCCAAACCCCCACGGCCAGTCCTAGTCCAGCTGCTAGTCCTGCCCCGGCTTCTGGAGAGACCATTAAGGTGGGTATTCTCCACTCCCTCAGTGGCACCATGGCCATCAGTGAAACCAGCGTAGTCGATGCGGAAAAACTGGCGATCGAGGAAATCAATGCCGCCGGTGGTGTTCTTGGTAAACAGATTGAGGCAGTGGTGGAAGATGGCGCTTCCGATTGGCCAACTTTTGCCGAAAAAGCCACCAAACTGATCGATCAGGACAAAGTTGTGACCGTCTTCGGTTGTTGGACTTCCGCCAGTCGTAAGGCGGTTTTACCAGTGTTTGAAGCCAAAAACCATATGCTCTGGTATCCCGTCCAGTACGAGGGTCAAGAGTGTTCTAGAAATATCTTCTACACTGGTGCTGCCCCCAACCAACAGATCGAACCGGCAGTCACTTGGTTACTAGAAAACAAAGGGAAAAAATTCTTCCTTGTCGGTTCCGATTACGTTTTCCCCCGCACCGCCAACACGATTATTAAAGAGCAGTTAAAGGCGAAAGGCGGCGAAACCGTGGGTGAAGACTATCTACCCCTAGGTAACACGGAAGTTACCCCGATTATCACCAAAATTAAGCAAGCTTTACCCGATGGCGGCGTTATTTTCAACACCCTCAACGGTGATAGTAACGTGGCTTTCTTTAAACAACTGCAAGCGGCCGGTTTAACTCCCGATAAATATCCAGTTATGTCGGTGAGTGTTGCGGAGGAAGAAGTTAAACAGATCGGTAAGGAATATCTCCTCGGTCAATACGCTTGTTGGAACTATTTCCAAACCGTAGATACCCCCGCTAACAAGAAATTTGTTGCGGCTTTTCGAGCCAAATATGGTGAGGATCGCGTGACCAATGACCCGATGGAAGCGGCCTACATCATGGTCTATCTCTGGAAGCAAGCGGTGGAAAAAGCGGCAACCGCCGATGATCTCGACAAAGTTCGCGCCGCTGCCATCGGACAAAAATTCGATGCTCCCGAAGGACCGGTGGAAATGTTCCCCAATCATCACATCTCCAAAACCGTCCGCATTGGTCAGGTGAGAGATGATGGTCTATTTGACATCATTTGGTCAACTCCGGGGGTGGTGGATCCGCAACCCTGGAACCAATTTGTCCCCGAAACTAAGGGCTTTGCCTGTGACTGGACTGATCCGGCTAAGGGTGGTAAGTTCAAAATGGAAAAATCCTAGTTTTAGGAGTTTTTCCAGACAATAACGAGAGTGAGGTGGGCATTACTGCTCACCCCACTTTTTAAAGCTTAAAAATGCACAGGAATAACGAAAAGTGTCAGCATTATTAGAAGGATTATTTAATGGTATTAGCATCGGTTCTGTGCTATTGCTGGCCGCTTTAGGACTAGCGATTGTTTTCGGACTGATGGGGGTGATTAATCTCGCTCACGGTGAGTTAATGATGTTAGGGGCCTACAGTACTTTTGTGGTGCAAAATGTCTTTAAAGGTTTCGGTTCTCCCCTCTTTGATACTTATGTTTTATTTGCCCTACCGATCGCTTTTTTAGTGTCGGGATTGGCGGGATTATTATTAGAAAGGGGGGTGATTAGGTTCCTCTACGGCAGACCCCTAGAAACGCTGCTGGCCACTTGGGGAGTCAGCTTAATTCTGCAGCAATTTGTCAGAAGTGTCAACGGTTTATTAGTAATTAGTTTAATAGTTTTCTGTCTGTTATTTTTTGGGGCAATGACGGTGTTAAGTCGTCGCTTAGATTGGGAGAGAATTCGCAATTTAGCTATTGGTATCACCCTGCCTTTATCCCTAGCTATCGCTGGATTATTAGGCTATCTTTTATCTTTTAATCCCGTTCTCGCTAGACCCTGGTTTAGTGCCAGAAACGTCGATGTTACTGCTCCAGTTTGGTTACGGGGAGGTTTACCTTTACCGGGTTTTCAAATGCCCTACACCCGTCTATTTATTATCATTTTAACTGCCATTTGTTTGTTAGGGACTTATTGGTTTTTAAATAAATCTTCTTGGGGTTTACGCATTCGTGCCGTCACCCAAAATCGCCAGATGAGTGCCTGTTTAGGCATTCCGACCAATCAAGTGGATGCTTTGACTTTTGCCCTCGGTTCGGGATTAGCTGGAGTTGCCGGTTGTGCGATTAGTTTCTTGGGTTCCGTCGGTCCAAATGTGGGACAAAATTATATCGTTGATACCTTTATGGTAGTGGTGGTGGGAGGAGTGGGTAATCTCCTAGGAACTATTATCGCAGCCATGGCCATTGGTGTGGCTAATTATTTAATTGGTTCGGGAACTTTTGCCCTGATGTCCGGTTCCGTAGAAGCACTAAAACCCCTAACGGATTTCTTCACCTTTTTCTCCACCACTAGCATGGCCAAAGTGATGATTTTTGCTTTAATTATTGCTTTCTTGCAATTCAAACCTGCGGGAATTTTTCCTCCTAAAGGACGTACTGCCGAGTTATAGATTATGATTACCGAAACCATTACTAGAAACGAATCCCGACAACGGGAAAAGAAAAAGTTAATCACGGAAATCGCTGTTATTGTTGGATTGGTGGTCATCTTTGCGGTGTTCTTGCCCTTAGCTTTGTCGGCTTTCCGTTTGCGTTTATTGGGGCGATTTCTTTCCCTAGCTATTGTCGCTTTAGGGATAGATTTAATCTGGGGTTATACGGGTTTATTAAGTCTTGGTCATGGTATCTTTTTTGCCCTCGGTGGTTACGCTTTGGCCATGTACCTAAATCTTCAGTTACCCCCCGGACAAATGCCCGAATTTTTTACTCTCTACGGGGTGACAGAATTACCTTTTATTTGGCAACCTTTTTATTCCCTACCTTTGACAATTCTAGCCCTAATTATCGTACCAGCGATCGTGGCAGGATTACTAGGTTATTTAATCTTCCGCAATCGCATTAAAGGGGTTTATTTTTCCATTTTAACCCAAGCGGCTTTACTGGTATTTTTTAACTTTTTTAACGGTCAACAAAAGTTAATTAACGGCACTAATGGCTTAAAAACCGATACCCAAACAATTTTCGGGTTGCTGGTGGGTTCCGATGCCGTTCAAGTGGGCTTTTATTTACTCACAATTGTCTGTTTACTGGCTATTTATCTCCTCTGTCGTTGGTTAACTACAGGCAGATTTGGGCGCTTGTTAGTCGCCATTCGCGATGATGAGGTGCGGGTTCGTTTTTCTGGTTATGATCCTACTTGGTTTAAGGTGTTAGTTTTTGCCATTTCTGGGGCAATTGCTGGTGTTGCCGGTGCTCTTTATACCGTGCAAACCGGAATTATCACCCCTAACTCTATGGATGTGGCTTTTTCCATTGAAATGGTGATTTGGGTGGCTGTGGGGGGACGTGCTACCCTTGTGGGGGCAGTTATCGGTACTTTATTGGTACGCATGGCCCAAACTTTTTTAAGTGAACAATTGCCAGAAGTCTGGGTATTTTTCCAAGGAGCCTTATTCCTAATTGTGGTGACAGTGCTTCCCGATGGTATTCTCGGTGGAATTAAACGTTTGCTGACTCATTTGGGTTTCCGCAAAACTTTAATTACCTATCCTAGTATTGAGGAAGATCCAGAAGTGCAACTGGAAAAAGAAGAATTAGAGCATAAGTGATCTTAGCTATCAGTTATCAGTTATCAGTTATCAGATGTGAGTTTTCAGTTTTCAGTTATCAGATGTGAGTTTTCAGTTCACTGATTACTGTTTACTGTTCACTGATCACTGAAAATAATTACCACTTCCCTCTTAGAAATTATGACTGGAAAAATCTTAGAAATCGAGAATCTTACCGTTAGTTTTGGGGGTTTTAAAGCTCTCAATAATCTTAATTTTAGTATGGATACGGGAGAATTGCGGGTGATTATCGGTCCCAATGGTGCGGGAAAAACCACTTTTTTAGATGTGATTACGGGGAAAGTGCAACCCACCATCGGACGGGTATTATTTAAAGGTCGAGATCTCCGCAAAATTCCCGAATTTGCGATCGCTCGTTTGGGTATTGGTCGCAAATTCCAAACTCCTAGGGTATATTTAAATCTAACTGTGCGAGAAAATCTCGATTTAGTTAGTAACCGTAATAAAAATGTTTTCTCAACTCTTTTCGGTCGTCCTCCTCTAGAAGATAGCCGACAAGTTATTGGTTTATTGGAAATAATCGGGTTAACTGCTAAAGCTGATTTACCCGCTTCTTTACTCTCCCACGGGGAAAAACAACGCTTAGAAATAGGCCAATTAGTGGCCCAGTCACCAGATTTACTGCTAGTAGATGAACCCGTAGCAGGATTAACCGATGAGGAAACGGAAAACGTGGGTAATTTGTTATTAAATCTAGCGGAAAGTCATTCAATTATTGTCATTGAACACGATATGGAATTCGTCAGGCAAATTGCTCGCAAAGTCACGGTTTTACATCAAGGAACCGTTCTATGTGAGGGGAATATGGAGCAAATTCAAAATGATCCGAAAGTTATTGAAGTTTATCTAGGTTCCTCGGAAGAATAAACAGTAAAATGATTAAAATTAGTTAAAAAGGGTTGACAATGTTACACATATCTGAACTCAATGTTTACTACGGAGAAAGTCATATTTTAAGAAATGTTGATCTTAACATTAATGCGGGAGAAATGGTCTGTTTAATCGGACGTAATGGCGTGGGTAAAACTACCCTATTAAAAACCCTAATGGGTATCTTAAAACCGCGAGCGGGAGCAATCAATTATGATCAACAAAACCTGATTAATAAAACCTCAGATCAAAGAGCCAGATTAGGACTGGGTTATGTGCCGCAGGGTAGGGATATTATTCCCCGTTTAACGGTAAAAGAGAATTTAATTCTTGGTTTGGAAGCTTTACCCACAAAAAGAAAAAATGCCACAATTCCCGAAGAAATCTTTGATTTATTTCCCGTTTTAAAAAAAATGTTATCGCGGATGGGAGGAGATTTAAGCGGGGGACAACAACAGCAATTAGCCATCGCTCGCGCCTTAGTGGGGGAACCAAAATTATTAATTTTAGATGAACCCACGGAAGGAATTCAACCGTCAATTATTCTCGAAATTGAAGCGGCGGTGCGGCGTATTGTTGCCAGTAAAGGAATCGCCGTTTTATTAGTAGAACAACACCTGCATTTTGTCCGCCAAGCTGATCGATATTACGCCATGCAGAAAGGGGGAATTGTTGCTTCCGGTTTCACGAGCGAATTAAGTCAAGAAGTCATTCAGCGATTTTTGGCGGTTTAAACTTAACTTTTCCTTTGATATATGACTCAAATAGTCGTAATTGGTGGCGGGGCAGCGGGATTTTTTGGCGCAATTAAAGCGGCAGAATCTAACCCAAAAGCTGGCGTGACTATCCTAGAAGCGGCAAAAGAACCTCTAGTTAAAGTGCGAATTTCGGGAGGGGGGCGCTGTAATGTCACCCATCATTGTTTTGATGTTTCCCAATTGGTTAATTATTATCCTCGCGGTGGCAAAGCACTACGGGGAGCTTTTAGTCGGTTTCAACCCCAAGATACTATTAAATGGTTTGAATTGCGGGGGGTAAAACTCAAAACAGAAGCGGATGGACGAATGTTTCCCAGTACCGATAATTCTGAAACTATTGTTAATTGTCTGCGGGAAAGTGCGACTTTTGCCAGGGTTGATTTAAGGCTAAATTGTGCGGTTAAATCGGTAAAAAAACAGGAAGAAAATTTTTTGATTGAATTAAAAAGAGATGAGCAAATTAGGGCAGATAAGCTGTTAATTGCGACGGGAAGTAGTCCTTTTGGTTATCGCACCGCTCAAGATTTAGGTCATTCTCTAGTCTCTCTCGTACCTTCTTTATTTACCTTTCAAATTGCCGATCCTCGTCTGAAAGATTTGTTAGGGGTTGCTGTGGATAAAGTGCGCGTTCGTCTTGGGGGAACTAAATTAGAACAAATCGGACCTTTATTAATTACCCATTGGGGAGTTAGTGGACCGGCTATTTTAAAACTTTCTGCTTGGGGAGCGCGGTTACTTCACGAGCATCATTACCGAATGCCTTTAATAATTAATTGGTTGGAGGATTATCATCCTGAAAAATTGCGAGAAATTATCTTACAAACTAAAAGTGAATATCCCAAAAGAAAACTTTTTAATCATTGTCCCTTTGAGCAGTTACCTAAGCGTCTTTGGCAGAGTTTATTAAGTTACTTGACTGTTAACTCGGAAACTCCCTGGGCAGAATTATCTAAAAATACTCTCAATCGATTAATGATTGAATTACAGCAAGGGGAATATCAAATCAAAGGGAAAGGGGTGTTTAAGGAGGAATTTGTCACCTGTGGGGGAGTCAATCTTCAGGAAGTGGATTTTAAAACTATGGAAAGTAAAATCTGTCCGGGGTTATATTTTGCCGGGGAAGTACTAGATATCGATGGAGTCACGGGGGGATTTAATTTTCAAAGCGCTTGGACCACTGGTTATCTTGCCGGACAAGCTATGGGCAATAGATAGCAATATTGCTGGTGTATTAGGCTGCCCTAATACACCCGACGGCAATCAAACTCTGAGAAAATCTCACCTTAACTGATAGTTGATAACCGATTCCTTGATGTTGTTATTCCCAAATTGGACCGGCTGCAATTATTTCTTGGGAGGCAGTGGTAAATTGACGGAAATTTTCCACGAAACGATGGGCTAATTCTCGCGCTTGTAGGTCGTAGGATTCGCCATCTTGCCATGCTTGTCGCGGGTCGAGGATTTTTTTGGGAACTCCGGGGACAATTTCGGGGACGAGAACTTGAAAGATGGGATGAGGATGAAAAACCACTTCCTCTAAATCGCCATTTAAAGCGGCGGAAACCATAGCGCGGGTGTGTTTGATCGAAATGCGATCGCCAACTCCGTAGGGACCGCCAGACCAACCGGTATTAATCAGATAAACGGAGGTTTCGGGATGTTGTTCTAAACGTTCCCCTAACATTTGGGCATAGACAAGGGGTGAGAGAGGGAAGAAACATTGACCGAAACAACTGGAAAAAGTCACCTGTGGGGCGCTGATTCCCCGTTCCGTTCCCGCTAATTTGCTAGTATAACCGGAGAGGAAATGATACATCGCCTGGTCCGTGGTTAATTTGGCGATTGGCGGCAGTACCCCAAAAGCATCGGCAGTTAAGAAGATAATAGTTTTCGGGTGGGTCCCCATGCCGGACACGGCACAATTAGGGATATAACGCAGGGGATAGGCGGCGCGGGTGTTTTCGGTCAAACGTCCATCATCGTAGTCGGGAAGGCGATTATCGGGGGAAAGGATAACGTTTTCGAGAATAGTGCCAAATTGAATCGCCGCCCAGATTTGGGGTTCGTATTCGGCACTTAAACGGATAGTTTTAGCGTAACAACCGCCTTCAAAGTTAAAAATGCCGTCTTCTGACCAACCGTGTTCATCATCACCGATGAGGCTACGTTTAGGATCGGCGGAAAGGGTGGTTTTCCCCGTACCGGAGAGACCGAAAAAGAGGGCCGTATGACCGTGTTTATCCATGTTAGCGGCACCGTGCATCGGTAAAACCCCTTGTTTGGTCATCAGGTAGTTCATCATCGAGAAGACGGATTTTTTGATTTCGCCAGCGTAGCGAGTGCCACCGATGAGAACGATTTTTTTTGCCAGGTTGAGGACGATAAAGGCTTCGCTGTTCAGGTCGTCATCCTCGGGATCTGCCTGTAACCCCGGCAGGGCAATCACGGTAAAATCAGTTTCATGGGCAGCTAGTTCGATCGCACTGGGCCGGAGGAATAACTGATGGGCAAAGAGGTTATGATAGGCGATTTCGGTGACGACGCGCACGCCAAAGCGATAATTAGGATCAGCCCCGACGTAACCATCGAAGATATATAGATCTTTTCCCTGCACATAGGCGAGGACTTTTCGGTATAACTGCTGGAATTTTTCCTCGCTAATCGCTACGTTATGCTGATTCCAGTCGATTTCCTGTTCGCTGGTGGTTTCTTTGACAATGAATTTATCTTTGGGGGAACGACCAGTATATTTACCCGTTTCCACCACTAAAGCCCCATTATCGGCTAAAACGCCCTCATGACGTTCGATCGCCTGTTCGACTAATTGCGGTACGGAAAGATTGCGATATACGCGACCGAGATTTTTCATGCCTAGGTTTTCGAGGCCGTAGGTGAGATGAATTTGATTTTCTAATTCGTAGTGGAAATTGACGTTCTCCACGCCATCGGACAAGGGACAAGAGATACTATCATTGGTCAGCGTGTGTAGAGTCAGCATCATCCCAATTCTCCTGATAATTTAGTTGTCGGTTTAGAGCCAAGTTCTGGGTTTCTGATTAGTGCGGTTATAGAAATTAGAAAAACTCCTTTCTCTGTCCTTTTCACTCCCAGACACCTAAGAAGCTATATTGATTAGTTTATTCGACGATATTTGCCTGATTAATCTGGTCTTTCGCTGTCGGTAAAGCCAACTTTAGAGCGGAATTCAGGCTTATTTGCGTATTTACCCTTCATCTCCCAGTCAGGGTTTTTACCTTTTCCCTCTTGCCGATCTAACTGCTTTTTCTAGCTATTTTTAGTCTAGCTGTACAATAGGATACAGATAATGTTTTTTTACAAAAGTTAACAGCTAAACAAAATTGGTCAGCTAATCTAGGAGTTATCTTAATTGTGAGGTAGGAAGTCTCTGGTTTTGGGGAAAGTCAGAACAATAGCTGGTTGTCTAGAGATGATGACAATGATCCTAAACGTGGTCAAATCGATTTCGCCGCTAATAAAAAAAAGTCGATTGACACAGGAACCAGTTAGCGGCCAAAATTGACTCTATTAGCCGTTGGCAAGCCTTAGAATTGATTGTGTAACAGGTTAGTTAAGTCTAGCTCGATCTCGAAAAAAAACAACTAATAATGATCATCGCAGGAGAAAGAAGCGGAGTCGGTAAAACTACGATTACTATGGCAATCTTGGCCTATTTAATCAGTCGTGGCGATCGAGTGCAATCTTTTAAAGTCGGGCCCGATTATATCGATCCCATGTTCCATACTCATTTTACCGGTCGCCCCTGTCGCAATCTCGATCCGGTTTTAACTTCTGAAGACTATGTAAAAACCTGTTTTGCCCAACATTGTCAAAATGTCGATTATGCTCTGATTGAAGGGGTAATGGGGCTATTTGATGGTATTCAATTAAGCGATACTCAATTTCCTGATTATGCCAGTACCGCCCATATTGCCCGTATTTTAGGGCTTCCTCTACTATTAGTTATCGATTGTAGCCGTTTATCTACCTCTGTCGCCGCTATTGTCCGCGGTTATCAATCTTTAGACAAAAATCTCCATCTAGCCGGAGTTATTCTCAATCGGGTTGGTAGCGATCGCCACCTGCAATTACTGCAAACCGCCCTAGAATCCATCAATATGCCGATTGTCGGGGTTTTGCGTCGTCAAGATTCCCTGACAATTCCCGATCGCCATCTAGGATTAGTTCCCAGGGATGAACTAGGAGAAATCAGGGAACTGCAAGATCAACTGGCTTCTATTGCCCAAAACTGCTTTAATTGGGACATTCTCTTGCCTTTACTGACTATTTCTCCCCAAGAGAACCCGAAAAATTCCCCAGGAGCAAATAAGCTTTTTCCCCCTATCCGTATCGGTATTGCCAGAGATAAGGCTTTTAACTTTTATTACCCCGATAATCTCGATATTTTAGCCAATTTAGGCGCAGAATTAATCTTTTGGAGTCCCCTGCAAGGAGCAAATTTGCCCGAAAACCTGCAAGGATTGTACTTTGGTGGCGGTTTTCCCGAAATCTTTGCCCCAGAATTAGCCGCTAACACCCCTATCTTAACCCAGGTGAGAAAAGCGATCGCTTCTGGAATGCCCACCTACGCCGAATGTGGGGGATTAATGTATTTATGTAACAAAATAGTTGATTTTGAGCAAAAAAATCATTCTATGTTGCAAATAATCCCCCAATCTGCTATAATGTCCCCGAAGTTAACCCTAGGTTATCGACAAGCCATTGCCCAACAGGAGACGATCCTGCTCAAAGCAGGTCAACCAGTGCGCGGCCATGAATTCCATCGCTCCCAATTAAGCGGGGTAAGCGACGCACCGATTTATCAACTGCAAGCATTCCCCAAAAGTGCTATCAATGGCGAAGGGTGGCAAGGTAAAAATCTACACGCTTCCTATCTGCACCTCCATTTTGGAGCGAATCTAAGCCTGCCGAAAAAATTCTTAGCTGCCGGCCTTGATTTTTTCCGAACAGCTGCGTTAAGCTAGTTACAGACAAATTTGATAATCAATCCGTTAAGGGATACAGGAGGTGATGTCGATGGTAGAAAGTAGTAAAAGCATGGGTCTCCTAATCGACAATGGCCGGCTGTGCGCCGGGGCTGTTCTCTAGACCCCACGTCTAAACAAGATTTAGACTAGCTGGAGTTCCTTCCGGCAGTCTGGTGTCGATTCCGATGACCCGCTACACCGCCCTTACCGAGCAATTGGTAAGGGCGGATAGTTTTTCAGGGTTTCCCTTCATCTCTGCACTTTAACTCTACGGGCGCAAACTAACCCAGCGCCGCTTCTGGTTGGGGGACACCATTTTAACGCCTGTCACCGAGATAATATCATTGGCCAAATTCTCTGCCATCATGGGAAGGAGTTGATTTATATTATCCTTATAAGCTTTTATCCAGAATTCAGAGAGTTTCTCTCTGGCCTCCTCATTGACGTAGATAGTTTTATCTGGCGTAATCAATACCATCGCCACATCACCGGAGTTTTCCGTGACGGCAAAGACAAACTGCTCACGGTCGGACTTGAGACCTTCGTACCAGTAGTCTAGGTGTTCTTCTAATTCGTATTCATAGAGAGCGCGTTCCATCTTGCCATCTTCTAGCAAGGCTTTACGCAGTGTATTGGCTATCTTTCTTTGTTTCATCGTCTTGTCCCTGTTTTTGTGGGCGTTAAGTTTTGCTGATTAGACATCACTCCATATAAGAGTGGCACTATAGAAATCATCAATTAACCTTACAACAACCCAGTTCAGTCGTCGTTATCAAAATCACAGAACCTGGCCCCACTCGTCTAGATGAGCCTGTTATTTGAGCTTAAGTTTCCTCTCTGTAAGGATTCTAACCTACTTTAGTTTTTCTTTAAGTGCCGTTAGAATCGACAGGGTGGCCACTTTATCAACCGGTCAAGGAAAAAAAATGAGATCGCATCTTTCCCTAAGTAATTAAATTGTGTATAATAGCAAAAGGATAGTAAGGCTATATGCGTCATCAAACTGTGTAGTCAACCTATAAGGTGTGAGGAAAAAACCATCATGTTAAAAATGTTCTGGAAATCATTGCTGGTTAGCCCAGCGATTTTGGGAGCTACTCTGGTAGCTTCCGCTAATGCTAGTAGCTTCGATCCCGTCAAATCTACCAGTGTTTCTACCGAATTTAACAATCTAGAAATCGCCCAAGTTCAGGACAACGGTGTAGGAACTGGCGAACTACTCAATCAGATCGAGCGCTACGGTAACGAAGGCCAAGTCGCCCCCGTACAGGGCAACACCATCGATCAAGTCACCAGCGTCAACCAACTGCGCGATGTTTCCCCTACCGCTTGGGCCTATGAAGCCCTAAGAAGCCTTGTGGAGCGCTATGGTTGTATTGTTGGTTATCCCGATCGCACCTTCCGGGGCGACCGAGCCTTAACCCGTTGGGAATTTGCGGCGGGTTTAAACGCTTGCTTAAACGTGATGGAACGTTTAATTCAAGATGGTGTCAACGTTCTCAAGGAAGACTTAGATGCCCTCAAGCGCCTGATGGACGAGTTCCAGGCCGAGTTAGCAGCTTTAGGAGCTAGAGTTGATAACTTAGAAAGCCGGGTTTCTTTCCTCGAAAATAACCAATTCTCCACCACCACCAAATTAGCTGGGGAAGTCATCTTCGCCGTTACCGATACGGTTGGTGCCGGTAGCCCCGCCTCCCAGGCCGCCATGCAATACCGCGCTCGTTTGCTGTTAAACACGAGCTTCACCGGTCAGGACGTTTTGAAAACCCGTTTATCGGCGGGTAGTGCCACTCCCTTTGGATTTGATTACAAATCGACCACCACACTACAAAATGGTGATCCCGCTTCCGTCAGATTCGATAATCTGCAAAGCCCTTCCCTATTCCAAACATGGACAGCGGCCGGTAACGGTAGCGATGTGGTTCTCGATTGGTTAGCCTACTATACCCCCATTGACTTAGGTTATTTTGGTCGCTTCAACACCTACGTCGCCGCTTGGGGCGGTATTTGGAATGACTTCGTTCCCACCACTAACCCCTTCTTTGAAGACTTCGACGGTGGTAATGGTGCGCTATCTACCTTCGCGTCTGAAAACCCCATCTACCGCATCGGTGGTGGTTCTGGGGGTGGTGTTAGCCTACAGTTAGGCTTCCTCCAAAGTGTCATCGGTCCGACCTCCCTATCTTTGGGTTACTTAGCCGGTGGTGCTACTTCCCCGGCTGACCCCAATCCGGGCAACGGTCTCTTTAACGGGGACTACGCCGCTTTAGCACAGATTAACGCCAATCTTTTCAACTTCTTGAACGTTGGCTTTACCTACGTTAACGCTTACCAAAGTGCTGACACCGCTATCTTCGGTAACGGTGGTACTCGTGGTGTAACGGGTACTTCCGCCGCTAACCTTTCCCAAACCCAGTTAAATACCCTGCTCAACGTCAACGGCAACGATCCTGGTAGCGTCACCCTACAGGATGAAGTCGGTTTCTTCAACTTCGGAGCCAAAGTATCCAATAGCTACGGTTTAACCGGTGCGGTAGATATTGGTTTCGCCAGCTTGAGTGCTTTCGGTTCCTACTCCACCGTGCGCTTACTCGGTCTCGGTGACGCGGAAGTGTGGACCTACGGTGCTGGTATTGCCTTCCCCGACTTAGGTAAAGAAGGAAATATCTTAGGTCTGTTTGCTGGTGCGCAGCCCTACATCGGTCACTTAAGCTTCCGAGACATGGGGCTAAAAGTATCTAACATCGTTCCCTACCACGTTGAATTGTTCTACAAGTACCAAGTCACCGACAATATTTCTATCACCCCCGGTGTCATCTGGATTTCTGCTCCTGAACAGTTCAAAGGCACTGGTAACGAGTGGATTGGCACTCTCCGCGGAACCTTTACCTTCTAGGATTTCCTAAATTAAACCCGAAACCCCACCATCGGTGGGGTTTTGTTTTAGGCAAATAGACGCTGATATTCTATCTGGATACAAGCATCCATAATCACATTTAAACCCGCCTCGATCGCTTTTTTTTCGGCAACTGGGTGATAAATTTTTAATTGTGTCCAAAGGGTAGCAGCCTGAATAGCAATAGCTGACTCGACAATTTCGGGTAGATAATCAGGATGACGAAAAACGTTAACAATATCCACAGGTTCGGGGATAGCCTCTAGAGAAGGATAGCAGCTTTGACCGTCAATTTGCTGGACCATAGGATTGACCGGATAGACTCGATAACCCACCGCTTGCAGGAATTTGGCCACCTGATAGCTGGCGCGGCTCGATTTCTCAGAATGCCCGACCACTGCGATAATTTTACTATTGCTGAAAATGGTTTTGAGCGCACCATCGTCTCCTTTAATATTTGGCATTGTCCCACCTATCTTAGAACGGAGTTTCGTTTCTCATAAAGATGAAGTGTAACCTAATTTGGTATCGACTTTTGACTCCAGCTTTAGCCACTCTGGAGAACTGGCAGCGATATTTAACTTTTTTACCAGAAAAACAGTGATTACCAATCCCAATCAATTCCTCGGTATCTGTGGGAAAATTTACCCGATGGTTGCCCCTAAATTCTCTGACTTTAGTTAGTACAAAACCTGATGAATTATCTTAGTGTTATCATTCCGACTCTCAATGAGGAGTTAAGAATTGCAGCAACGTTAAAACAGATAGGTACGGGAGTAGAAATTATTGTTGTCGATGGGGGAAGTACAGATAAAACTAGAGAAATAGCCGAAGAATGGGGCGCAAAAGTAATTATTTCACCCAGTAAAGGTCGTGCATTTCAGATGAATTTAGGAGCCAAAATAGCGAAAGGAGATATTTTGTTATTTCTGCACGGAGATACTTTACTTCCCCAAAATTATCAAGAACAAATTATCAATACTTTATCCCAGTCTGGGATAATAGCGGGGGCTTTTAAATTAAAAATTGATGGAGAGGAAAAAACGCTGCGTTTAGTGGAAAAATTAGTTAATTGGCGTTCTCGGTGGCTTTCCCTTCCCTACGGAGATCAAGGAATATTTTTAAAAGCCTCAATATTGGCCGATTTGGGCGGTTTTCCTGAGTTGCCAATTATGGAAGATTTTGAATTAATACAAAGATTGAAAAAAAGGGGTAAAATAGCCCTAGTTTCTGCTGCGGTGATTACCTCGGGAAGACGTTGGCAAAAATTAGGAGTCTGGAAAACTACCTTAATTAATCAATTAGTTATTATTGGTTATTATTTTAAAATTCCGCCTCGTTTGTTGAAAAGTTTTTATCGTTTATGGTCATAAAGGCTTGCTTAAAAACTATTTTAGGTCATTGTGTAATGTCGGGGCGCAACCTGGTCAGTGAGTTTATCGAACTGCTTACACCGAAAATGTAATATAGAAATGCAGCCGATTGCCTTTAGGCGTCCGTCGATAAAAACTTTTCTCTGCCAAGGCACCGATCGATAGGATAATTAATAATCGGAACATCTGCTCTGAGAATATGTCTATTGATCGCCGTCAATTTCTTTATCTTTTAGGTGCTACCCTTGGCACAGCCACTCTAGGAAATTTTAACCGTCCCGCTTTTGCTGCCAATAGCCCCTATACTCTGCTTCCTCTCCCCTATAGCTATGATGCCCTAGAACCTTATATTGATAAGGAAACGATGCAATTTCATCACGATAAACACCATGTTGCCTACGTTAATAATCTCAATCTGGCAGTGGCAAAATATCCAGAATTGCAGCAAAAAACAGTATTAGAATTAATTAAAAATCTTGATTCTTTACCCGCCGATATTCGCACCACTGTCCGCAATAATGGCGGCGGCGATCTTAATCATACAATGTTCTGGCAGATTATGTCCCCCGATGGCGGTGGCGAAGCAAAAGGAGAAATAGGTGCGGCAATAATCGCTAAATTTGGCAGTTTCGAGGAATTTAAAAACGCTTTCAACCAAGCAGGTACTAAACTTTTTGGTAGTGGTTGGACATGGTTGGTTTTAAATCAGTCAGGACAACTGGAAATTATCAGCACTGCTAACCAAGATAGCCCCCTAATGATGGGATTACAGCCAATTATGGGCAATGATGTCTGGGAACACGCCTATTACTTAAAATATCGTAATCAACGGGCTGAGTATTTAAAACAGTGGTGGAATGTGGTTAACTGGGAGGAGGTAAATCGCCGCTATCTTCAGGCAAAAGCTTAACCATGACAACTTTTACGGTAACAGTTCCCGCTACCACTGCTAATATTGGGCCCGGCTTCGATTGTCTCGGAGCGGCCTTAACTTTATATAATCAGTTTACTTTTACTCTGCTGCCGGCAACGACAGCTAACCCCGTCAGCATTATTGTCAAGGGGACTGAATCAGCTAAAGTTAGCCAAGGTGCTGATAATTTAATCTACACTTCTTTTTTGCAAGTTTATCAAAAAATAGGACAGAATCCGCCCCCGATAGCCATCGAAATCGGTTTAGGGGTTCCTCTAGCTAGAGGTTTAGGTAGTTCTGCCACTGCTATTATCGGTGGGTTATTGGCTGCCAATCAATGCGCGGGCAATCCTTTATCTATGGGGGAAATCGAAGCATTAGCGATCGCCTTGGAGGGACATCCAGATAATGTAGTGCCGGCTTTGCGGGGCAACTGTCAGCTATCGGCAGGAGATAGCACAAATTGGGCTATTTGTCAAGTATTTTGGCAAAAAAATCTCATTCCTGTCCTAGCGATTCCCGATTTTGAACTGGCTACGGAAAAAGCTAGGGCGGTTTTACCCGAAAAAATTAGCCGTCAGGAGGCTATTTTCAATATTTCCCGCTTGGGTTTATTATTGCGGGGATTGGAGACGGGTAACGGCGATTGGCTGAGAATTGCCCTAGAGGATAAACTGCATCAACCCTATCGCCAATCTTTGATCCCGGGTTACGAAAAGGTGAAAAAAGCCGCCATTAATGGGGGTGCTTACGGGATGGTAATTAGTGGCGCAGGTCCGAGCCTATTGGCTTTAACTAACCCTGAAAATGCCCAAAAAACAGCCACAGAGATGACAAATGCTTGGGAGGAAGTGGGGATTAACTCTAGTGCCAAAATTTTGGCTTTAGATACCCTAGGGGCGCGGGTAAATCCTGTTTAAAAGGGAGAGGGGAGAAGGGTGTGGGAAGTGGGGAGCTTTTCAGTGATCAGTAAACAGTAGACCTCCTGCAAAAATAGGAACTGATTATGTACAATAAAGTAAAACACTCAGAAAAACCATGACTTACGAAAAAGTAAAAAATTTGAATCCAGAAGAGTTTAAACGCTTTTGT
>SFBL01000122.1 GCA_007095785.1 Microcystis aeruginosa Ma_SC_T_19800800_S464 | reverse complement strand
ACTTACTCTGCAATGGTGTTAGCTGTTTTTCAATAAATAAAAGTTTGGCAAAATAATCGGCTGGGAGTAGCTGGTTAAGTATATATACTCACATCATCAAGTGCTGAATGTGGGGTAAAACATCCATAAAGCCCGCACGGGACCACCGGGAGAAATATATAAAGGTTCATTTTCCATATCACCTCTAGCGACAAATTCGGCGGCAGTTTGCATATCGGGAACCACAATCATCAAAAAGCCTTCGGGTTTAAGAATGCGTTTAAATTCCCCTAGGGCGATGGGAACTTCGTAATGATAAATATGTTCTAGATTATGACTAGAAAAAACCGCATCGAAGGAGTTATCGGGAACAGCACTTAAATCGGTAATCGTTCCTAAAATACCGCACTTTGCAGAACTAAGAAGTACAATTAAAGCAATGGGTGAAATAGTTTCTTAAGTGTTTCTCGCTCACTAGCATCAAGCCAAGATTTAAGATACCTTTTAGGGCTTCTTCCGTTTTCGGGGCGAATTTTTTCACAAGAGATTTTAATTCCTACCAAAGATGTTCTATCGGGTTAAAATCCGGTGAGTAAGGAGATAAATAAATCACTCGTACCCCTGCCGCTTCTACCATTTGTTCAACCCCTTCCACTTTATGCGCTCTTAAAGTAGGGAGGCACAATTATTTGTAGGATGGGTTAGCGCACTTCGTAACCCATGCGGGGGTTGGGTTTCATGCTTCAACCGTTCGGCAAAAGCTCACGGCCGAAGCCCAACCTACTTTCATCTTATATTTAATTCCACCCACCCACTTATATAGAAAAAGTTCCTAACCGTAATTCTCCTCTGTAACAAAAGGCGTTAGATTTATTCGGGGTTTCCTTAATTTATACCCAGTAACAGCACATTCAGATACAGCACGGGTTATGGTCTTTTCTCAAGGGGGAAGTCCAATAATTAAATCTCTACCTTTTAAAATACAAATCGACTATTAGAAGTAAATCCGTAGTCAATTACTCATAACTTCGGTGGCCGATTGTAACTTTTAAGGTGTATGTCCAAAGACCATATATAGACGCGGCGGCCTGGATTTTGATCACAAATTCTTTGCCAATCATGAATGATAGAAAGGTCTCCCAGTCCCCTACCTTGCATCGCTTGATCAGGAAACTCTGTTAACCATCCTTGCAGGTCTTCTTTCTTTAGAAAATTAATGGGGGTAAAGGGAGATTTTCCTTCAAGAGCTTGTGTTACCTGATTTACAAATTTTTCTGCACAAGTACGTCGCTGATTACCATCTCCATTTTGGGCAATATGATTACCAGTTTCCAAAATGGTCGCCATTGGCAAAAAAAGAGATTCTTTAGCTTCAAATTTCTCTTTTAACTCTTGAAATATTAACTCAGATTGACTCGCTTTGTGGGGGACATTAAGTATCTCTAAAAAGATCGAAGTATCGATCAGACAAATAGCTCCCATCAGGCTACTTCTCCCTGTTTTAATTGCTCTAACCAACTTAGCGCGTTTTGTTGACGTTGTTCTGCTGTGGACTTATCCTTTAAGAACTTATCTAATACTTGTTTAGTCATCAACTGACCAAGAGTTCCCTGCACAATTAATTCGGGGAAACGCTCTAAATCAGCTAATCGGACAATACGACTATCTCCTGCTTGCGGATCTCGGTAACAACAAAGTACATTTCCAATATCACTATCGGGTACTGCATCTAGTAACGCCGGGTTATGGGAGGTGATCAGTACCCTCAGTTTTCTTTCTAAGGCGATCTCCCGAATTTGCTTAACTAAATTATCTGCACGACTGGGATGAACACCATTATCGATCTCTTCAATAATTACGAAAGTTCCAGGATTTGCACTTAGTAGAGTTGCAGCAATCGCTAAAACTCTCAGAGTACCATCAGACAACAAAGGAGCATCCATCTGATGTTTTTTGTTCCCAAAAGACTCTATTAGTCTCACCATAACATCGTTGCGGTCTGTAATGATAAAGTCAATATCGGTAATATCCTGTTCTGGTAATGAACGAATGAAGTTAAGCAACTTGTTTTTTTGAGTCTCTCCCTGCTGACAAACTGCATAAAGAACACTAGAAAGGTTAGAGCCATCTTCTTTAATATCATCATCTTTAGCGTAAGCATAACCCCGCATTACTGCTGGACGAGGATCAAGAAAGATAATATTCCTCAAGGTTTCCCGAATTACTTTAGTAACTTCTGGAATAATTTTTTGTGATTGAGTATGACTTTGCCGAAATCGACTGGGAGTTTCTAATTGATAAAAAATAGCTTGTCGGTTAGAACAAGGTATGTGAGGCTTATTTTTACCTTGCTTGAAATTGTTATACATCACACTAATTTCATCGGTATGCGGGTTAGGATCGCCATCAATTTTGTAAAGTGGTAATTCCTGATCTTTACTAGCTTTACTGACACTTTCTCCGATTATAAGAAGTTGGTCTGATAATAGCCCAATTTCAATCTCAAAATCAGTCCAACCATCGGGAGCGTTATCAATGTGTGTTCCGAAGGTAAAATACTGTTTTTCTGCACCGAAAAGATCGATCGCTTGTCCACGAGCAATTGCATTCCCGCTTTGAATGTTGCGTTCAATGTCATCTAACCTGCTGCCTTTCGCTAACCACGAAAGTAAGCGAATTGCTTCTATTGCATTACTTTTCCCTGACGCATTAGCACCGATTAAAAAGGTGATGGGTGCTAGAGACAAGGTTGCCTCCTCATAGCTTTTGAAATTCCGAAGAGTCAGCGATGTTAACATACTTTTCACCCATTAAATCTTGACTGGTGCAGTTTGAGCATTTGTACTAAAAGTTCCAATACGCAGTTTAAATTCAGCGCAGTTTATAGACTCTAACGAGTACCGAAAACTAGCACCCATAACCTTGAAAACTCAAACTGTAGGGCAGGGCATATCCGAACAGTATAATCTAAGCTTGGGGAAATAAGGTCGCTGTTTTATTGGCATTAGGGCGAAACCCTTACCCTTACTGCATGGGGCTTCTCAAAAAAAATTGAAAAGACGCTACTGGGTACATTTTTCCCTTGAAAATGGCTGTACCATTGACTGTATCTAGAGTAGAGCGATTCTGTGGAGTTGGCTGTATAGTGATCGCTAACCTTATGATCACAGATGATGTCATTAATCTTTAGAGTAAGCAATTCCCTCTGTAGCCATGTTTTTGATGGTTTTCAGCCCCGAAACAAGCTATAATGGCCGAAAGGTCAAATTGGAAAATTTTTTCCTCAAACCCTATCTGCGTAAAGACTTCAGGATTTTGTGTTCAGTAGCTCATTGGTATTATATGGCTTTAACTAAGGCTCTGTAAGACTTTTAGCCATAGCTAGTATTTTTATACGGGTAAAGTCCAGAGCTAAATGGTTGCCTTTTTTAACTTTTTTATTGATCTCATTAAGCATTTCTACTTATTGCAAAGGTGAGATGCTCCCTTATGAAATATGAAACTAGAGGCAAAGTCAAAATTAATAATCGTCTTAATTCCAATGAAATTAAAAGATATTGTCAACAAAGTCAAAATAGATTCTAGAAAATTAACCCAATATGCTCTCAATTTAGACAATCCAAAAGGATTAAATAAAGCCATCATGTTTCAACGCCACTTAGGATATACTCAAGATAATTATGAGCCACTTCTACAACAAATCGCTAACAAATCCCTTGAAGCAAAAGCTGTTTATCAAAGTACAGATCGACATGGCAAACGCTATCAAGTTGACCTAGAAATTACAGGAATTGAACCAGGGCAACAAGAAATAGTGAGGACTGGATGGATTGTTGAGCCTGATAGTGATACAGCTAAATTAGTAACTTTATATGTGAGAAAAAGACCATGATTAAACCAGAATTATTTGACCTTGTGGAATTATTAGTTGACTTGCCTGAACATAACTTAATAATGGGAGAACAAGGGACAATTGTTGAAGACTACAATGATGGTTGTTACGAAATTGAATTTAGTAATGATCTAGGGGAAACTATCGCCCTTTGTTCTCTCCCAATGCAGCAATTTATTGTTATCTGGAAAGCTCAGAACAAAACTTGGTTATCTTTAACAGAAAAGCTAACAGCTTTAATCGATAAATTACCCAAAGAAAAGCAACAAAAAGTTTTAGATTTCACCCGCTCTTTGTATCAATAAAATCGGAAAAATAGGCTATTCCAGAATTGTTATGCAAATAATTAACTTAAAATAAAAGCTAAAATTCATATAGGAAAAGACTTAAGGCACAAACAGGTTAATACCAAAAGATAGACAATAGAGTTAAGATTTGATATAATCGCCAAAAACAAGAGTATTTTACCTATGATAGTTGACAAATTTTTGAACCTAAAAGGAACCTCTATTCAAGGCTATCGACACCTAGAAAATATCGGTATAGTTTGACGAATCGAATCAAAAAATAAAAAAGCAGCCTGTCCTCGTTAAGGATTAGTCTAGGGCGTATCGATATTAAAACTCCTGCCAAACCTGGCGAAAGCCTAGTAAAAACACAAGTTTACAAAGCTTGGAGCCGAATAATTCACTGTGTGATAAATCCCAATTCCAAAGACTATATACCAGGAGTTGAAGTTCATGATTCATGGCGTGATTTTAAGCGGTTCCTACAAGATGTTGGTCATCCCCCTGAAAAAAATATGGTATTTTCTAGGCTAGATAAAAACCAAGGATTTTTTCCAGAAAATTGTGCTTGGCTTAGGAGAAGTGAGGCAAGTAGGCTCAATGCCGAACAAACCCAAAAGAAAGGTAAGCTTAGGAAAAACAAAGATAAAAATAATCGGGAAATTATGAATCACAAAGTAAAAAGTTTATCTGATTGTATGGAAATACAACTCGAATTACCTTTAGATCTATCAGTAGGTACAGCAGATAGAATTATTGTTGAAGGTATTCAAACTCAAGACCGGAAACCTACGAAAACTTTTTTTCAAACCGCAAAATCTTTACAATTGCAAGGAGATCCGGATTGGTCGGTTCAAATCGACGATCGATAATCAGGTTTCCCTCGATCGCTCGAAATCCTGACAGATCGATCGCTTCCTCGTGAAAATTATCCTAGAAATCTATTCCCAAGTAAAAGCGAATCGAGAACATTTTTTAACCCGCTCTCAAACAAAGTCGGATTTCCAAATATGAACCGCTCGTCGGGCTAAACTTTCTTGACGTTTAGCGATCGTGTCCGGTGTCCATTCCTCTGGTACTATATTTCTCGCTAGAGCATAATCGCTTTGTTGGTAAATCTCTTGTTTATCTGTATAGTATTGATTGCCGATTTGACGATTCAAATTAGCTTCTAAAGGAATCAAGTTACCGATCCGATAGGTCATTTCCTCGATCTCGTTATCGAGAAAGTCAACGCGCCATCGATCGCTCGGCGATTCTGGTAGAATATGCTCGATCGAGAATCCATCTTCCGCTATATTAGATCGACCCGATTCGTCCATTTCTAATTTCCAGAGAATATATCGAACCAGTTTTTTCTTTTGACCTCTGGTAGAAATCGAAAGAATCGAAAAATCCTGCACGAACTTAGTATCCGTGACATAAACCGATCGCAAGCCCTCGAAAACTTGCCTCGGAGTCGTCATTTCGCCATTATTTATGGCGATCGCTATCTTATTATAAATCCCTTCTAGCTCGTTCGGGTTAAGACTACTGACAATCGTGTATCGAAACGAAATTATACAAACCAATTTTAGTACGCGAGTGAAGTTCTCGATTGAAAATTTATGATATGCCGCAAATAAAACTGGATAGGCTTGTTTTACGCCAAATAGTTCAATTTCTCGAATATAAGGGATATTATCTGGAGTATCTTGCCAAAATTCATCATTGGGATTATTAAGAGCGATAAAAAGACCACTATATTCTTCGAGTTGTTCGAGTAATTCAAACGCGCTTTCAGCGTTTTGTATAGACTCTCGAACCCCTTTAAATAAACGTTCCCGTCTTACTCTCGTCCGCGTGAGGCTGAGATAGTAACGTAGGAACTCGGGGAATTTTTCCATTGTAACGGTATCAATAATTCCTCTCCACTGTCGTTGTCCTTCTCGCAAATCATCCGCCCCTCGGAAAAGAGAAAACAAATAATTTTTTAATAGATCGGTTGAACTTAGCTCTATCCCTCTAGCGTTTAGGGTCTCGAAAACCGTATACGCATTCAATTCATCTTCAACATTAATCTGAATAAATAAGAGTCTTTTGGCAACGGTATCCGTTAAAAAAATTGCCAGTTCTTTTCCACTGTTAACTACGCTTGTAAGCTTTTGCAATGAATCCGAAAAGTATTGAAAAGCTTTCCATAGGAGTTGGTTGGATTTTGCGAGCGATCGAGGATTGCGAGGAGGTCTAAAGTTAATGAGACGACTTTGATAAAAATCATTATTATTTTCATTCAAAATTAATTTACTAGATTCTTTTAAAGAACCCAGATCTTTATTACTCAAATAACCGCTTTTGAGAAGCCGTTGTCGTTCTCTATTCGCTTCCGCTTCTTCCCCCCGATCGATTAACGTTTGAATTTTTTCGATAATCGCTATAGCGAGAATACTAATCGTTACCAATCGTTGTTGTCCGTCAATAATTGTAAAATCCGTATCCGATCGCTGGGAACCCTGTAAAACGATCGCTCCCATGTAATGACTAGAATCGGGGTTTTCATAGAGCGTTTTAATATCCTGCCAGAGATCTTCCCAATTTTCTTCCTTCCACGAATAATCTCTTTGAAAAGGGGGAACTCGGTAGATTTTGCCATTGCCGATGAGATCGCTAAAATTGCTGGTTCGGGTATCTAATAGATGAGTACGGGGCATAGGTTCGATCGGCAGTCAGTTCATCACTTCTAACTTACCAAATATCGGCCGATCGGGTTCTTCGGGAATTGTTATGCAAATAATTAACTTAAAATAAAATTCGATGAGAGCAACTACGCTCAAAAGTAGCTAAAATTCATACAGGAAAGGACTTAAGGCACAAATAGGTTAATACCAAAAGATAGACAATTGAGTTAAGATTTGATATAACAGCCAAAAACGAGATTATTTTACCTATGATAGTTGACAAATTTTTGAACCTAAAAGGAACCTCTATTCAAGGCTATCGACACCTAGAAAATATAGCTATAGTTTGACGAATCGAATCAAAAAATAAAAAAGCAACGGCTCAAAGGCGTTAGATTTATTTGGGGTTTCCTTAATTTGTACCCAGTAACGGCACATCAGATACAGCACGGGTTATGGTCTTTTGTCAAGGGGGGAAGTCCAGCTATAGCAATCCTAAATAAATAGATCACTTATGATAATACCCGCTTTTTATTGACTTTATTAGCTATGAAGTCTTAGATATAGCGTTTTTAAATATTGCTTCTAGCTTGAACTTCAAGTTGTGCCATGATATTCTGAACTTCCACATAAACATCTGCTGTTTGTGTCGTATCTTCAAGGCGTACAACTACCGCATAAGGTACAGGATCAGGATTTTCACGATTCCATTTTTCGTAAGCAGCAATAGCTAATGTGTAGCAGTTTTGACTATACTCAGATTTGTGCTGCTTCCACTCGCATATTCCATGTTGAACTGTTCCTCTAGAACGTAGAGTAATACCGGGTTCAAATTTTAATTCTTTGGGATTTTCTCCAGTCTCCTCATCATTCTCCTCTTCTTCTACAGACATATACTTAATAACTTCTTCTTGGTCCACATTGCCTCTAAACATTCGCCATTTAAGGGTTGTTCCTAAGTAGGTTTCTAATCCCCATCGCTGAACTTCAGGAGCATAAACCACTGTAACAGTTAACCGTTTTACTTTTGTTGGTGGTGTTTCTACTAAACACTCAGGAACAGGAATCTCAAAAAACTTGACAGTATTAGGTTGAATTTTCTCCTGGAATATTAGAATTGCCGTGTATTTATCACATTCCGTTGCTCTGATATCATCTGGTATTCCGTAACCAACCACATTTAACCAATGTTTAGGTTTTTTCTCATCCATTGCCTGCTTAAAATTGTCAAAATTTCCATAATAGGGAGGGTAAGTAGCAGAATTAACGGTTAGTGCTTTCAATAAAGAGGCAGAAATATCATCAAAACCAAGAGACTGCATATCATAGAGAATACGAGCCATTTTATGAGCAACACGAGGAGCAGCAAAACTTGTCCCTGACTTATGAGTAATTGCAGGTGTCAGTTGATGACTTGCCATTATTACATTCATCCCTGGATTTTCTCTTACTGTGCCATTTTGATCTAATAAATAATTGCCACCATATTCCACTAACTCAGGTTTAATTTCACGGTTAATTCCAGGTCCACAACGAGTAAAAGGAGAAGGTTGATGTTTTTCTGCTATTGCCATTGCTGTTGTTATTTGTCCTACTGCTTGAGTAGTAGGACTCATAGAACCTACTGTAATAGCGAGTGATGCTTGTCCAGGGTCATAAATTGAGGCTTCATCGTCTATAAAATATTCTGGATAAGCTAATCCATCCCCATAATAGTATTTGACATTAGAAGTTGATATATTGCCTGTAACTGTAATAAAAACTATGTTATGTTCCCTGGAAAGTTTATCAATCGTTCTAGCTATCCAAGAACGACGAGGAATCGTTCGCTTTGCTTCTTCATGCCATTTTCGATTGATAAATTGAATAGATAAATTAAAAATTTTAATTCCAATTAAAGTAAAAGTTTTAACAACTTCTTCCAAGATTTTGGAAAATAATCGCTCATCTTCAATTTCATTATCTTGATTTAAAACTCTAGCACTAGCAATCCAAATCTTTCCTCTATTTTCTGCATTTTGGTATAAATTTAAAGCATAATAAGAAGCTAAAGAAGCCACACCAGAACCATGTCCACACTCATCGTTAGGATTATCTTTATCTGATTCAGTCCTAAGAAAAGAAAGGATTAAATCTTCTCTCACCACAGGTTTTAGAAAAGGATTTTCAATCGTAACGCCTGAATCTACAATACAGACCATTGGTGCATCTGAGGGAGGACTGATAAATTCACCTAATTTTTCAACACTAAAGTTTCTTAGTGTTTGATGAAATGTTTCAAAGGCTGGACGAGCATCAAAATAGACTATTTTAGTTTGCCACTTCCTATCTTCTACTAATTCTTGAAAAACTTCTCCGGTACATCGAATTACAGCACGACAAGTTCCTTTGATTTCTTCTTGCTCAAATAAATTTCCTTTAGTCCCACTCTCAAATAGTTTGCTTATTTCTTCTCGTATTTTTAATAACTCCTGTCTCTGCTGCTTTTCCCCCCTTTCTAAAGACATCATTTCAATCTCAAAAATAATCCAATCCTTCTGAATTAATTCATCATATTGCTCAAAAAACACTTGGCAAAGACGGTCTTGGGGAGAAGCTTCTTCTATCGTATTAAGATAGGCAAAATCTTTATTAGGGGGTTGCCCTCTTTTTAAGTCTCCTTCCCCAAATTCCTCAATTTTTTCTTCAAGTTTATCTAATTTTTCAGTTCGAGGAACAGCAAGAGTAAAATGTTGCGTAGATTCAGCAATTGGTTTTAAACCTGTACCACTTAAATTAATTTTTTGTTCATGTTCCAGTTTAATTAATACGGCCTTTCTTTCCTCTTCAGACATTTCTTGTAGTTGACGAGAGATCCTTCTAACTTGCTGTCTTAAATTATCAGCTTTCTCTTTTCGCTGTTGGATTTTCTCTGGTGAAAGTGGCAGCAAACGAGGTCGTTCCTTACCACGTTTAGCCGTTTGAGGTTGAGTGAGAGATAAGAGGGGAAAATCTGGGTTCATTACACAATTATCCTAGTTTTTGTTCTTGCTTCAGATGAGGCTTTTTTAAAAGCTTTAAGTTGCTCGGAAATATCTTGACTTTGAAGTTGTTCTCGACCTTCAAGAATCATCGTTTTAATAGCTTCTATCGTGATACGTTGAATATCTGCATACGATAGTGAACTCATATTCTTAGCGATATATTCCAGTGAGCCATCAAAATAAACTCCATTTAAAAGACTTTGAAGATAAAACTCTCGTTCGGTTTTAGTGGGTAAGGAAAATTCAATCAAATCATCAAATCGTCTCCACAAAGCAGGGTCTAGTAAATATTGATGATTACTCGCTGCAATGACAATACTTTTGGATGAATCAAAAGAATCCATAGCTTGCAGTAAACTATTAACAACTCGTTTGAGTTCCCCTACATCATTAGGGTCATCTCGATTCTTGCCCACTGCGTCAACTTCATCTAAAAGCAGTACCATTGGAGTTGTGTTAGCTAAATTAAAAACACGCTGGAGATGAGAAGCAGTATCTCCTAAAAAACTAGAAATAACAGCACTTAATCTTAATAAACCTACTGGAAGCCCAAGTTCATACGCCAAATATTTTGCGGTAAACGTTTTACCACACCCAGGAGGCCCCCAGAAAAGAAGTTTAGTCTTTGGTAAGTATCCATACTTAGCTAATTTTTGTCTTTGACGATGCTCATCTAAGACTCTCTCTATTTTAGCTTTAGTTTCTTGATTAAAGACAATTTGAGTTGAATCTATAGAGCTTTCTTCAAGTATAACTAAATCCTCGCCACTGCGACGATCTTTAGGGAGTAATCTTAATCCATTCTGTGGAATCTGTTTCAACGGTTGCTTTCCTAAAACTTGCTGTAGCTCTTGAGCAAGAGCATGATGATTAGCGGCTAATTCATCGGCAATAAGAGACTCCGCCGCTCTGTAAAAAGCAACATCGTCACGCTCTTTGAAGGCTTGAAATAGCCTTTTAAGTTGTTTTTCAGCTATCATCATCTCATGTCATGGCTCAAGTTTACACTCAGAGACTCGCCCAACAAGCCAAATGTGTCTCCGATTATCTAAAGGTTCTCTCCACAAGTTATATTAAAGTCGCCTGTTTAAAATTTATTCAATCTTAATAATATTATTGTACTAACTCTAGACCTTCTAAAGCAGCTGAGGTAAATTGTAAATTAATATTATGCCGTGAGACTGTGATACACCTCAAACTTAAACAAGTCTCATTTTTTTTTATTTGTTAATCTTTTCTTTTGCCTAGACAGGTTTAACTATATCTTTTTGTCGAAAATGCCACTAATTACTTTTTGGGATAAATTTACCCTTTACATAGTAACTTTTATATTCTGACTTTTTCAGCCAACAATATGTAACCCAATTAATTGAAGACGGGTTGACTGACCGAGAAAATGACAGTGAACCGCATCCCTAACCATCGATCGCTGGGTTTCTAGCTCCTCCGCTTATCCAAAAAACGATTTCTCTCAGAGTATTTCTAGCTCGGATTCACTCTTGTTAAAAATTGTACCAGACAAATAAAAAAAAGGGAGGTCTAAGAACCCCCCTCAATAGTTAATAATTAGATGACAGCCAAATTAGTAGCGGCCGGCATTGGGTTTATGAACAATAAAGCTCATGGTTTGACATTGTTTGATGTTGTCAAAAGCGATAACGCGGATGTAGCAATCAGAATATTCAGTGCGGCACTCGCGAACTTCATTAAGAACTTCTTGGGGGCCAGAAACAGAGAATAAAGGCAGTTTCCACATCGTCCAATGATAATCTGCGGGTTTGGGATCTTTTTCAAATTCCACAGCAGGAATATAACCCTGATCGATCATGTATTGAATTTGTTTAGCAATTTGTTGATCGGTGAGGGGGGGCAAGTAGGAAAGAGTTTCGTAACGCTTCTCTTTAGGTAAAGTTTTCATGGGTTTCTTGATTCCTTATGGGTTGGGTAGATCATCAACATCGAGATTTAATTCCGATGTCTCTGGTTGACTTATAGCAGTACGGGTGAGACGTTCCAAAAGTTGCCGACGATGTTCGGTATTGTCATTAATAATTCCCGTTTTTACCATCTCTGGCAAGAACTCTAAAACCTGTTCGGCTAAATGTTCTCTTACCGTCATGATCCGCAAAACTAACTCTTTATTCTCAGTCATTAACCCCGCAATATAGGCCTCGCCATCCTGAATGGAATGGCTAGAGGTATAGTGACTCAGCCAAATAGCTAAAGTCGGATTAGTTTCTGACAATTGATCGATAATCGTGCGAACCGCTTGGTAAGTTAGGTAACTTTGTAAGACTTTCGCGGTATCTTGAACAACTTTTTTCGGATACATTTTATACAGTTTTCAGTTATTGGCTAGGCAGTTATCAGTGTTGAAATTCTAACCACTGCTTGCCGATTTTGGGCAAGTCCCCGGCATTATTTTCCACCGATAACTGCTAACAACCTTCTGAATGGCTGTATTAGAGGGTATCCATAGCCTCGAACTCGAATTTGATTTCTTTCCAGAGTTCGCAAGCGGCAGCCAGTTCAGGACTCCAACGGCAAGCTTCCCGGATAACGTCGTTACCTTCGCGAGCTAAGGAGCGTCCTTCGTTACGAGCTTGGATACAAGCTTCCAGAGCCACACGGTTAGCGGTGGCACCCGGTGCGTTACCCCAGGGGTGGCCAAGGGTTCCACCACCGAACTGTAAGCAGGAATCGTCACCGAAGATTTCCACCAGCGCCGGCATATGCCAAACGTGGATACCACCGGAAGCAACGGGCATTACCCCGGGTAAGGAAGCGTAGTCTTGGGTGAAGAAAATACCACGAGCGCGATCTTCTTCTACATAGTCTTCACGCATCAGGTCAACAAAACCCATCGTGATTCCGCGTTCACCTTCGAGTTTACCGACAACGGTTCCCGAGTGCAGGTGATCACCACCAGAGAGACGTAAGCACTTAGCTAAAACGCGGAAGTGGATACCATGATTTTTCTGACGGTCGATAACCGCGTGCATTGCCCGGTGAATGTGGAGCAGTAACCCTTTGTCGCGGCAGAATTTAGCCAGGGTGGTGTTAGCGGTGAAACCACCGGTGAGGTAGTCGTGCATGATGATGGGGGTTTTGATTTCGGCGGCGAATTCAGCCCGTTGCATCATCTGCTCGCAGGTAGGAGCGGTTACGTTTAAGTAATGTCCTTTAACTTCGTTGGTTTCTGCTTGGGATTTAACGATCGCCTCTTGGACAAAGAGGAAACGATCGCGCCAACGCATGAAGGGTTGAGAGTTAATATTTTCGTCGTCTTTGGTGAAGTCTAAACCACCGCGGAGACATTCATAAACGGCACGACCGTAGTTTTTAGCGGAAAGGCCGAGTTTGGGTTTGATGGTGCAACCGAGTAAGGGGCGACCGTATTTGTTTAATTTGTCCCGTTCAACGGTGATACCGTGGGGAGGACCTTGGAAGGTTTTGATTAAAGCGACGGGGAAACGGATATCTTCTAAACGGAGACCGCGTAGAGCTTTGAAACCGAAAACGTTACCAACGATCGAGGTGAGGATGTTGGTGACGGAACCTTCTTCAAATAGATCTAAAGGATAGGCAACGAAACAGAAGAACTGGTTATCTTCGTTGGGTACGGGTTCGATATCATAACAACGACCTTTATAGCGATCGAGGTCGGTTAAGTTATCGGTCCAAACGGTGGTCCAGGTACCTGTGGAAGATTCCGCCGCTACTGCCGCACCTGCTTCTTCAGGAGGAACTCCTGGTTGGGGTGTCACCCGGAAGCAAGCTAGTAGATCGGTATCTTTGGGGGTGTAGTCGGGGGTGTAGTAAGTCAGGCGGTAGTCTTTTACGCCGGCCTGGAAACCTTTGGATTTGGCTTGCACCATTGGGATTATTCCTCCATAAACTGCATGATTAGTCGCACCTGTAAAATCTCGCCGTCAACCGACATAGATTTTTCTTAAGCTCCTTTCCCCTGCTGCCAGGAGCGAAGTTAGGGAGCAATTTTCACTAATGTTTTTTTCAACTGATCATCTTAACACGAACTTTACCCTATTCTGATCATTTTTTTCTCTATCCCTAAAATTTTGATTGTTTTTTTTTCTCGGGGAGATTAGTTTCTTTAATCTCTCGTCATCTAACTTTGACAATCTCTACAAAAACACAAAAAAATCAACAAAAATTTACCTGATTGACACACAGAAACTTCTGCTCATCAGGCTTTGAGCGATTAAAACTACTCTTTAATTGAGGAAGATTATCAATAATTACAACCTCAAAAAATGTCGGCAATCGCTAAATATTAACAGGATTTCTAAGCAATTATACCCAGTACCTAGAGGACAGTTAGACAGCAGTGAACTCTAGATAAATTAGGTCTAATTACTCAGTAATTATTGTTGAGATTTTTGGCTTGTGAACGATTATTTTCCCCTTCAAGAATTAAGGTTATTGTTGCCATTAGAACGATGACGTTCTGGAAATAGCGTGACCAATAACTGATTGATATAGACCTTTCCGACCACAGATGCTTGATTCGGTTGGTTAGTAGTAGATGCTTGTTCTCTGGTTTCCGCAGGACTGTCTTCGGCGACCATTTCCTCGCTATCCCAAGGACTGGCCACGGTTTCGGCGACCATTTCCTCCACGGACGGCACTGGGGACACTTGACTGACTACGGGTTGCGGTTCCGGTAAAGGGGGTCTTTCCGGTTCCGATGGGGTCGCTGACACCTCGATGGTAATTTGACGGGAAGTATCTCCGATCAGGGAGCCGGACGGTACGAGCGACATCGCTGCCACAGAAGCATTAAAAATCGTTGTGGTTGAACCAATACAGGCATTTTCACCGATTTCACCCTGACCGACCATTAGAACACCTGTACCTAAAATTGCCCCTGCACCGATAGCAATCACACCCTGATAGGCGGTTAAAATCGTTCCCATACCCAGACAAGCACCCGCACCGATAATTATTTGGCTATTGGGGGCTGCTCGGAGAATCACCCCCGGAGCCACGATCGCACTCTCATCAATGGTTACATCACCATTGACATAGAACTCCGAGCGGCTAATAGGTTGAACAGGGGGTAAGGACATAATTGACAGTTACTCAGTGATCAGTGATCAGTGATCAGGGGTTAGGGGGTAGGGGTTAGAGTTTCAGGTATTTTTCCCGATCCACCAACACCTAACACCTATCTCCGTTCACCGCTCGCCGAGTCCTGAAATTAAGGGCGTTGAATAATCGATTCGAGAACACGACGTTTTGCTTGGGAGTCAATCCCGATCAGACGAACGTATTCCCCTTGATGGTCCCGCAGACAGGTTTCTAAAGCGGCCACCACATCGGATTCGCGACTGCTATCGATCGGGGTGCAGCTTTGCCAAGAACCGGTTTTAAAACGACGTTTATCCGCGTGTTCACTGCCAATTTTGTGACCTTGGTTCAATAAAGAACGAATTTGAGCGATCGTTTCCGCAGTTAAGGTACTGGTTAAAGTGGCAGTACCGCCGCCGGAGGAACCGGAAGCATAGCTTTTGAAACTCGGTTCAGCAACGGTGGCGGTTTTACCGTTGCCATTACTAGCCACCGAACCATCGGGACGCTGGATCACCGTTTCTAAAACCCGTTTTTTGGCTTTAGCATCGATACCGAGTAAGCGGACGTATTCGCCGCTATGTTCGCGTAAACAATCTTCCAAAGCAGTAATCACATCAGATTCGCGATTACTTTCGATCGGAGCGCAACTCTGCCAAGAACTGGTTTTAAACCGGCGTTTATCCGCGTGTTCGGTGCCGATTTTGTAGCCTTGGGCGAGCAGGGAACGAATTTGAGCGATCGTTTCCCCACTTAAGCTCCCACTGCTGCTATAACTGGCTCCGTTACTAGCGGGGGCGCTGTAGCTGCTGGTTTTGCCGCTGCCGTTACTAGCGGGGGTGCCGCCGGGGCGGTGAATAATCATTTCGACGACGCGTTTTTTCGCTTGCGGGTCGATCCCGATCAGGCGGACGTACTCATCGCTATTTTCAGTCACGATCGCTTCAATATCGCGAATGATGCCCGCTTCGCTCTTGGTTTCGATCGCCGGTCCAGTTAACCAAGAACTGGTTTTAAAACGGCGTTTATCCGCGTGTTCGGTGGCGATTTTCAGCCCTTGGGCGAGCAGGGAACGCACTTGTACGGACAGGTCTGAATTGCCGTTACCGTTGCCATGACCGCCGTGGACGGCGGTGGTGGTGCGGGCCGGTTCTCCCGGTGTGTCTTCGGGGCGTTGGATAATCATTTCCAGTATGCGCCGTTTAGCGGCGGGATCGACTCCGATCAGGCGGACGTATTCGCCTTGCAGGTCTCTCAGGGAGGCTTCTAGGGATTGGGATACCTGTTCTTCGCGGCTGCCGTCGATAAAGCCGGCACTTAACCAAGAACTGGTTTTAAAGCGGCGTTTGTCAGCGTATTCGATGCCGATCTTGTAGCCTTGGGAGAGGAGGGAGCGAACCTGCGCTCGAATGTTTGTATTTAAACTCATAGGTGTCACCGAATTTCTATATAGCGTCTCATTAGCGATGTTTATAGCGGCTGCCGGTGGCGGAGTCGCTGGTCCTTGGGCTTTGACCGGGACGCTGGGGGCGAGGTCGATATCGACAATGTGACGAGTGAAGGCTCGATCGATTTCTGTGACATCGGGTAAGCGATCAGCCTGTTGTTGGCTGGTGATCACGGAACCGGATGGCACGAATTTCCCGGCGGGGATTTCCACGTCTTGAACGAGGGCGTGCATCATGACGATGCAATCAGCACCGATGCGGGCATTAAAGACGGTGGAGCGAAAACCGATAAAACAGCGATCGCCCACATAGGCTGGCCCGTGAATGAGTGCCATGTGGGTGATGCAGCTGCCCCGTCCGATCCACACTGAATATTCTCGGCCGTCATCTCCCACCACACGGCTTTTTTCTAAACCGTGGATGATTGCCCCGTCCTGAATTTTGCTGTCGTCGCCAATATGAAAGGGGGTTCCCTCATCGGCGCGGATGGAAGTCCCCGGAGCGATCACCACTCGCGCCCCGATCTCGATAGCGCCACTGAGGTTGGAGAAGGTGTGGACTTTGGCACTCTCGTCTATGCGCGTTTCCTCTGGGGATTTGGTCCGCTTTTTCGGACTAGCCGCCGTTGTGCGGACGACCATAGTTAGTCTTCCTCCATACTGAATTTGGCTGGCTGGTTGTTAATTAACTGTGTTTGGGTCCTATCGATGTTTAACCGGATTGACGAAATTCGTCTCTCTTACTGTAGAGGGTGCGATTTTCTACGGTTATAGTGTCAATAATCCCCACCACCATCGCGTCAAGGGGGCGATTGTTCTGCCCGTCTTCGATCCGAGCTGCTCCTCCCCTGGACACTAGCACCCATTCATTAAGCCCCGCTCCGACAATATCACCCGCTACTTCGTATTTAGGCAAAAGTTGCCCTTGAGCGTCGATGAATTGCAAAAGCAGAAGTTTTACTCCCGTCATACTGCGCGGTTTCAGGGTGCTAACGACGGTTCCGCAAACTTTGGCAATTTGCATGGAATTTGTTTACACTAAAAGTTAGTTGCGCTCTAGATTCGTCTTAAAGGTTGCGGGTTAACACTTTCACGAAACTGTTCCACGGCTTCTGTATAACGAATGGGAAGAACGTATTCGAGGTTTTCGTGGGGACGGGCGATGATGTGGGTCGAGAGGACTTGACCACCTTTAACACGATTAGATGCCGCTTCTGTCCCCGCCGATACGGAGGCCTGTACTTCCGAAACGTCCCCCCGGACGATGACGGTGACGCGACCACTACCAATTTTTTCGTAACCTACTAGGGTTACGCGGGCGGCTTTCACCATGGCATCAGCCGCCTCGACGACGGCTGGGAAACCCAAGGTTTCCACCATGCCCACTGCAATTGACATAATATTTTTGTCTCCTAATGGTTGGCTTTCTTCGACTCTATAGATGCTGACCCCGATCAACGGTGTTTAATAGCTGCGGAATTGCTCTACTTCTTCGGTGTAGCGAATGGGCAGCACGTATTCGAGGTTTTCGTGGGGACGAGCGATGATATGGGTAGATAGCACTTGTCCTCCGTTAACCCGGTTGGCGTTTTCCACTCCGGCAGCCACAGAAGCTTGCACTTCTGAAACATCTCCCCGGACAATGACAGTGACACGACCACTACCGATCTTTTCGTAACCCACTAGAGTCACCCTGGCGGCCTTGACCATGGCATCGGCCGCTTCCACAACGGCGGGAAATCCTAGGGTTTCAATCATTCCTACTGCAATTGGCATTTTTTTGTTCCTCGCTTGTCAAGCCAAACTAAACTATTAATTTCGTTAGCGTTATCAACTTTGTTTCAGTCAAATTCTTTCCTTGTTACTTTTCCTGCTCTAGCTTTGGTGGCAGTCGGGATCGTGGCAAGGTGGGTAAGACCATCCTAGATTTTATCTCGATCGTGACCGTTTTCATCCACTAATTTTATTTTCTAGGGCTGGTTGGTAAAAATTTGACGAGTCAGGCAAAATTATCAACCTAAAAAAAGCATAGGAAACTATGACACCTTTGACAATATAAAACATTATGATTATTTCTCATCTTCAGGTTAACGAAAGTTAATCATTCCTTCCCTTCGTCCATCAGCCTCAGCAATTCTCAGGAGATTTACCGCCGAAACCCTTGCTCTGAGACGATTTCCGCTTTAACTTCTCCCTTGGCGGCTTGCTCGTCTCTGCCGGATTTATTGGCAGATAAAAGCCTTATTTTCCCTGATTTCGCCTTTTTTATAATTTTTTTATACTATATCTGCACTTCCCCCAGACAGAAATACTAAAAAATTGACAAAATCCTTACTGCAGGTCGCTTCTAAGAAAAAATTGACTCACCACTAGGTACATTTTCTGCTTGAAAGTAGAGCGATCTTGTTAAATTGTAGCTTTTGATACTGTTGCAGATGTGATAATGTGTATTGTTGTGTTCAATCGCCTTTGGGGTTGGGTGCGGCTGTTGCTTGAGCCACCCTGTAAGTAAGTAGTTATAATTAAATTTTGGTTGAATTTTTTCACTACTAATTTTTGGATTATAGTTCGCAAAGAGGAAATATCTCAATTGTCCCAGGTGCATCCCTAGTTAGGGAGAGGAATGTAAAGATTTATTAAAGATAGAGAAATTGCGGCATGAGATATGATTGATATGGTTGCCTATTAGTCTAAGTCAAATGAACATTGAACAAGTTATCATTAAAAACCTCAGAAAACTTCCCTTAGAAAAACAACAAGAAGTGTTATCCTTCACCGAATCTCTCACCTCAAAAATTTCCCTCCCTTCCCCAGATTATAGTCTCACTCCCCAGGAAAAAGCTCAAAAATGGCAGAAAGTAATCGCTAAACTTCCTAAAACAAGTGCGAATTTACCTGATGAAGCTTTACACCGTGACACTATGTATGAAGACTAATGACTCAATATTTACTGGATACTAACATTTTGCTTCGGGCGGCTGATACGTCTTCAGCAACTTATTCTCTTGCTAATAATGTAATTACTCAAATCGTTGAAACAGCTAATGAATGTGTTATTATTCCTCAAGTTTTAATTGAATTTTGGGTAGTTGCAACCCGACCCCTTGATGTTAATGGTTTAGGTTGGACTCCAGCACAAGCTACAAATTATGTCAATGATTTATTAGATAACTTTACATTAATTGCAGAAACCCCGGATATTTTTCCCCTTTGGTTTCAATTAGTCACCATCTACAACATTAAAGGAAAACGCACTCATGATATTAGGCTTCTTGCTGTCATGAAAGCTTCTAACATTACCCATTTATTAACCTTTAATCCTGATGACTTCATCCCTATTCCCAATATTACCATCGTTCATCCGCAAGATTTGATTAATTCCCAATAATTAAGCAGCAAATCCGACATACCGCACCACAATCCCTCACGGAAGGTGATAGGTCGCCTGAGAAAGGTAAAAACAGGGTAAAGCACCTGAGACTCCTTCCCCTGTGAATCACTGTCTTATGGCGAAAGGAGAAACAGCAGTCTAGAAAAGAGTTCTGGTATTATTTATAGACATCGCCGCGAGGTTTAATAGTTGTAATGACGTATAGATTGTTATCTCTATCTTCAAAAAACAACACTCGATACTTACCCACTCGCAATCTTAGTTCATCTCTTCCGTAAAGGGGTTTAATATCTAATTTTGTAGAATCCGAAATCAAAGTATCCAAAGCTTCAAGAATAGGAATTTGGTCATTTTTTGGCATTCTTTCTAAGTAGCGTTCTGCTTGTCTAAGTAGAATATAATCAGCCAAGTTTATCTCCAAATAGTTTGTATTTTAATTCTGTTGAAGTGATTCCAGTATCTCGACTGGATAAATAATCTTGCCATGCTGCTTGGCTTTCAGCAAGTTCTTCGGCTGGAATGATCTCATCGTCATCTTTTGGTGCTAAGGTCGGCTTGATGATAGTTTTTAAATCCTCTAAAAGTCGCAACCTATCCGTAAGGGGAAGATTCTCTATTTGGCGGAGGATTTCATAGTAAGTTGTCATAGACCTTGATCGTATCAGATAATCCGAACACACCTCGAATAATACCACATCCAGATACTAACCAAAAATGGTAAAAGCGGTGGGCTGTTCACAACCGACTTGGTTCTGCGGTTTCTTTATCGGGATTAAGAAAGGAATATAAAGATTTATTAAATTGTAGCTTTTGATACAGTTGGGGGGGATATGTGTTGTTCTAGGGGTAATGTGTAATGTTCTGAGCATGAAAATTTTCTTTGCGTATTTATCAACTGCTGCATTAACAACCGCCGCTGGCTCAATCCTGTTTACGGTAAACATTGCTAATGCAACTACAATAACAACTTTTGTAAATGGGCTGTCTGGACCTTGGCTCTCAGCACCTAACCCATCGTTTAACTGGGGAACTTCTGTTTTGAACCCTACTGTAATTGATAACTCAACGGGTTTATCTATGACGGTTGGGGATACATTGACTATTAACTATATCAGTGGACTTACTAATGGTGGTGGTGGGGGAATTTTTAGTGATGCCAATGGAAATCCGATATTTGGAGATTTAGCAGGAATAGGTGGTCCGGCATTTTTTATCAACCCATCACAAGATCCAGTATATTTTATGGCTTTGTTAGGTGCGTTTACAGATTCAAACGATGTAATTGTAGGTAGCCCTTTCAAAATAGGGAATGGACCATTTAATGCAATAATCCCAGTTGGGGCGAGTAAACTCTCGATGGGATTCAATGATGGTGGTGGTGGTTTTTTTGATAATGGGGGAGGAATTACAGTCAGCGTAACAGAAATAGCTGCAACGCCTGTCTCCATCCCTGAACCCACCTCTACCCTCGGCTTCCTAGCCCTCAGTACTCTCGGCGCAGCCTCAACCCTCAAGCGCCAAATAAAATCATCCAAACCATCAGAAAAAGAAACCACAAAAGTAGGCTAAATTGCCTCTAAAAATACCATAAATGCCCCTTCATGTTATCTTGAGTGGGCTTATTTTAGGGAATTTATTTTTACAATCCAAATCAATCATTTTCAGTTTATTCAGTTTATAATGTTACCAGTGTAAAATAAATACGAGGGGTTATTCATAATGAGTCCACATCCGGATAAATTTGACAACCTTCTCTTCTGGAATAACCTGATAAACCAAACGATGCTGAATATTAATACGTCGGGAATAATAGCTCGCTAAATCGCCACTGAGTTTCTCATAAACAGGATAAGATTGATAGGGATTTGACTTAAGAATATTTAATAAC
>SFBL01000121.1 GCA_007095785.1 Microcystis aeruginosa Ma_SC_T_19800800_S464 | reverse complement strand
TTATGATTCCTATTAAGTTATCGAGGTACGATTGATTTGATGATGTCTCTATCTTAAGGAGTTTGTAACGCTTTGTAAAGGGGTTTGACGATATTGTTACTTATGCTATTGATAAGCTGGGGTTATGCTAAGTCTATAGGGTTTCCTGACCAAGTTTTCCTTTTGGGGAGTACGTCGTCAGGGGCCGATGTTAAATCAGGTCATACTTCATGTTTATGAAAAAAACCTAGATCTCGAACTCAGGTTAGACTAAAAAGGGAAGTTTAATCATAATGGCGGTTGTCCTGACTATGGTAGAAAAAGTTCGTAAAACCGAGGCGGAATGGCAGGCCCAGCTAACTCCCGAACAGTTCCAAGTTACTCGCAAAAAGGGAACAGAACGGGCGTTTACGGGTAAATATCACGATAATAAGGAAAAAGGTATTTACAAATGTGTTTGCTGTGGTACGGAGTTATTTACTTCTGACAGCAAGTATGATTCGGGTACTGGTTGGCCGAGTTTCTGGACTGCTGCTAACGAGACTAATATTAAGTACGAACGAGATGTTAGTTTTTTCATGGTGCGGACAGAGATTGTTTGCGCCACCTGTGATGCTCATCTTGGTCACGTTTTTAATGATGGTCCACCCCCGACGGGAAAACGCTATTGTCTCAACTCTGCCGCTTTGCAGTTTGAAAAAAATCCCTAAAGCAAAAAGAGGTCTGGAAAGACCTCTTTTTTTAAGTTCTAGTGGCAGCCAATTACAGTAAACCTGTATTAGTTCCAGGTTTGCCGGTAGCTAACTGCACTTTGACAATTTTGCCGCCCATTTTCATGATGCGTTGTTGCTCACGAAACCAATTATCGTAGGGAACGAGTTTGGTGAAATAGGTATTTTGTAATTCCCGTTGTGTCCGAATGCGGCTTTGGCTAGGAACACAAGCGGTGATTTTGAACATCCGCATGGATTGATTTCTCCTAATCGCTGAAAAACTTGTCGCTCAAACTAACGAAGGCTTTTTCCTAAAATAACAAAGGTCGGGAGTCAAGGATCAATACTAGCTCGTCAAAACCTATCTTGGCCAGATTCAGCCTTTAAAGACCTAGCACTCATCCTCGGCTTCCCGAACCTATTTTGTCCCAGTTCGTTACTTCTAGCTTAAGCCAGAGCTAATGTAGTCGAAGTAAATCCCCATTTCTTTACCCGCATCAGCACCAACTAAACTAGCGGTGACTTCTTTCATCGCTTGGATAGCTTGAACGGTGGAGGAGATGGGTACACCTAAAGAGTTGTAGGTTTCTTTCAGGCCGTTGAGAACGCGCTCATCGAGGATAGAAGGATCTCCAGCTAACATAGCGTAGGTAGCATAACGGAGATAGTAGTCGAGGTCACGGATACAAGCGGCGTAACGACGGGTGGTGTACATATTGCCACCTGGACGGGTTACGTCAGAGTATAACAGGGACTTAGCCACAGCTTCTTTAACGATACCAGCAGCGTTGGCACTAATGACACTAGCGGCACGCACGCGCAGTTCACCGGTGGCGAAATAGCTTTTCAGTTTGCCGAGAGCATTAGAGTCAAGGTATTTGCCTTGAACGTCAGAAGAGTTGATAACAGAAGTAATTGCGTCTTGCATGGTGGTTCTTCCTTGGGTTTTGCTTAATCTTAAGAGGTTTACGAGGGGTGTGTCTAGAACAATTCACAAAGGAGTTATTCTACGACATAGAGCCGATCACGTAATCGAAGTAGGAAGAAGCTTCAGAAGCATCGTCAGAAGACATAAGACCAGTAGCAACTTCTTTCATTTCGCGAACGCTTTGAGCTACGGCACCGATGTCGGTTCCTAAAGATTTGTACATTTCACGCACACCGACTAAACCGATTTCTTCAATCGGGGTGACATCACCAGCAACTACTCCGTAGGTGATTAAACGTAGGTAGTAGTCCATGTCACGCAGACAGGTAGCGGTCATTTCTTCACCGTAAGCGTTGCCACCGGGGGAAACGATGTCAGGACGTTTTTGGAATAAGCGATCGCCAGCTTGCTTGACGATGGTTTCGCGAGCGCCAGTCAGGGTTTCAGCGATGCGTAAACGAGCGGCACCACTGGTAACGAAGGCTTTAATTCTGTCTAGTTCGCCGGGGCTGAGGTAACGAGCTTCAGCATCAGCATTCACGATCGATTTCGTGACGATACTCATTGATGGATTCCTCCCAACTAAGTGAGATTAATAAACTTAATCTGACATTTTATAGCAGTTGTGGTCACTGTGCTCAAGTTATCTAGTTTCCGCCTTAGCGTCTCAAGACTTCCCTAGCTAGAGCGACCTAACGCAACTATTTTGCGGCATCTGGTTCACCTTCTCACTATTTTTGTAATACTTTTTAACATTTGCCCGAAGAAGGAAGCGCCGGAGTGGGGAGCGATTTTTCAGTGAGCAGTAAACAGTCATCAGTAATCAGTGAACTTCGATCTAATATTATCTCAAGACTAAAAGTCTTTCTAGTTAAGGAATCTACCCAAATAAAAATGATTTTAATTACCTCATATTTTTTCAGTGAAATTGAATTAGCAACGATAGATATACATTTCAGCTATCGAACTACTTGGTTAGTACATAGACCAAAAGCAAGCTGTGATTGGGTTATAATTTTTGGAGATGTCTAGTGAACTGAAAACTCGCATCTGATAACTGATCACTGATCACTGAAAAGGCTGTCTCCTGATTTAACCTAGCCAATTAATTGCCCCTTTAATCCAGTCTTCTGGCTGAGTATTTTTACTAAATAAAGCATCTTGACTGAGGACTGCTATGGCTCGATCGATCTCCTCTTGGCTGTATCCTAAAGCTAAAAGGGTCATCTGCACATCTTCGAGGATTTCCGCTGCCGGTAGTATTGCCGTGGTTGTCGTCGTCGCTTCTTTTAGCTGTCGCCATGCTGCCAATTTAGTTTTTAACTCTAAAGCGATTCTTTCTGCTGTTTTTAAGCCGACTCCGGGGGTTTTGCTCAAAATTTTGGTATTTCCTGTCACTATCGCCACCACAAGTTCCTCAATCCCCAAGGTATCGATTAAAGCTAGGGCTAATTGCGCTCCAACCCCATTGACGGAAAGCAGTTGACGAAACAAATCTCGCTCTGGGGCGGTGCCGAAACCGTACAATAAAGGCTGCTCCTCGCGAAGGAGTAGGTGAGTAAAAATCTGACGACTATCATTGTTATCTTTGCCGATGTCTAGGGCTAATCGCGAGGGAATTTGGATTTCGTAACCGATCTGGTTTACGTCTAAAATCAAGATCAGTCGGTTATTGGGGGTTTTGATCACCTCGATCGCTTGTCCCCGTAAATAATTAATCATTGATTTAATTCTCCTACGAAAATAACCGAACCACAGTGATGACGGTTTTTACTCCCTGAAAGAATGCCGGGGAGATTTTCATTTTTGTTACAATTGTTAACAGAAGTGAATGGCGCAATTGATAACCTAATTTTCTTGGCGTTAGTCCCCCATAATTGGAGAAGATACAAAATGAATGGCAACATTAGAGTCGGGAATCTCTTTGGAATTCCCTTTTATATTAATCCTTCTTGGTTCTTTGTTCTGGGGTTAATTACCTTAACCTATGGGGGAGAATTAAGTCAGTTTCCCCAGTTAACGGGAATTATGCCCTGGCTCTTGGGATTTTTTGCCGCTATTCTCCTATTTGCCTCCGTGGTTGCCCACGAATTAGGTCATAGTTTTGTTGCCATCGCCCAAGGTATTGAAGTTAAATCAATTACCCTCTTTTTATTCGGTGGTTTGGCAACTCTCGGCAGAGAATCGAAAACTCCTCTAGAAGCTTTCCTAGTGGCAATTGCCGGCCCTTTAGTTAGTTTACTGCTCTTCGGTATTTTCCTAATTATTGGTCTTAATATTAGCTTAAATGCGCCCCTGGCGGCGGTTCTTTCGCTGCTTGCCTATATCAACCTCGCCCTAGGGTTATTTAACCTGATCCCCGGTTTACCTTTAGATGGTGGTAATATCCTTAAAGCCATTGTTTGGCAAGTAACGGGTAATCCCAATAAAGGGGTTTTATTCGCTAGTCGTTTCGGTCAATTTTTTGGTTGGTTAGCGATTGTCATCGGTGCGCTATCAATTCTCGGAATCACTCAATTTGGCAGTTTTTGGACGCTATTAATTGGCATTTTCCTCCTACAAAATGCTGGCTTTTCCGCTCAATCAGCTAAGGTTCAAGATTTCCTAAGTCGCTACACTGCTAAAGATGTTATCTCTCCTAATAGTCCTGTAGTTACAATTAATTTAACCCTGCGCGAGTTTGCTAATAATTATGTTATCGGTAAACAACAATGGTCTAAATTCCTAGTTACCGATAGCGAAGGTAAACTATTAGGAGTGATTAATGTAGAGGATCTGAAAACGATTCCCACTTCCCAATGGACAGAGGTAAATATCGGCCAGTTATTACAAACTAGCGAAAGTCTCAAACTGGTTTTGTCTCATACTTCCCTCCTAGATGTGGTGAAAATTTTGGAAGGAGAAAATTTATCTCAAGTGACAGTGGTAGAAGAAACTGGCACGGTTTTGGGGTTAATTGAGAAAGCTTCTATCCTTACTTTTCTCGCCCAAGAAACCCAAAGTCAAGCCGCTTAATCAGTTATCAGTTATCAGTTATCAGTTATCAGTTAGGTAAATGTATTTTTTACCTCAATATTATCGCAGAATTTTGTTTAGTATCTACTGACTATACTAACTGTCGCATTGCTTGCCATAATTGCTCGTATTCTTGCTCGGTTGCTGGTGATAAAGGGTTTAAAAAATCGCTTTTTTTGATCGCTTCTGGATTGACAAGTAAAGGATTATTTTTAATATCTGGGGAAATTTGGTCGAGATTTTCAGTGAGAATTAGGGGTGATAATCCAGAGGTAAATAAAGAAATTTTAGTGGCAGATTCTGGTTGCCAACAAAAATCAATCCATTGCTGGACAAGAGAATTAGAAGTAGTTAAAACTGGTTTTACCCACACATCTGACCAGAGAGAAGTCCCAGATTTGGGGACAACAACTTTAATTTTATTATAGCGATCGCTCACTGGTAAAATATCATTAGACCAACCCACAGACAGCCAGACATCACCGAGTATTAGGGGTTGTAAGTAATGTTGAGAACTATAAAATCTTACCTGTTTTTGTAAAGCGAATAGCTGGTCTTTTAGTCCCGTAACTTGCTTTAAATCACTGGAATTATAAGAATGACCCAATTTTTTTAGGGTTAAACCGATGACTTCGCGACGATTATCAATTAGGGCAATTTTACCAGTTAATTCCGGTCGCCATAGATCAGACCAATCCTGTGGTCGCCAGTCAAATTGAGCGAATTTTTCCTTATTATAGGCAATTACTGTCATTCCCCAACGGTAGGGCGCAGCCCAGACTTTTCCCTCTGTTTGCGGTTGTCCTTGGGCATTGCGAGTCATGTTTTCTTGCCAACGGGGGGGCAGTTTTGACCAATTAGAGAGTTGAGCAGTATCTAGGGGTTGAATTAAACCGTTGCTAATCGCTTTTCCTAGCCAAGCATCTCCTAGGGTGACTAAATTACCTATCGCTGGTTTTTGTTCCCTAAAAGGGATAGGAAACGAAAATTGTGAGGTTGGTTGCCCCTGATTTTTTAACCATTTTTCCAACAATTCTAATAGCTCTTTCAGCTGCCTTTCCGACTGAAAATTGACTTTTTTTTCGGCAATAGTTTTCTGAAAGTCTGTTAGTAGTCGCGGTGGAATCGAACCGGAGAGTAGAAAAATGCTCGGCTCGCCGCTTCTGGAAGCGCAGCCACTTAAACCTCCTGCTAAGGCGATTGTACCTAATCCTTGCAAAAAAGAACGTCTATTTAACATATCGCCCGCCGATTTTTAACTTTAACAGTAATAATTGCCAGTTTCTAGCCTTAAATTATTATAGAACGATTGTTAACGGTAAATTTGACCTCAAGCGGTGGCTGGGAATATTGGTACAATCAAGGCGAAATAACCCAGTTTAAGCGGGTTCCGGTAGCCTGAAGGTCATTTTTGTCAAAAAAGTGAGTTCTATGGGTGTTAGGATTAATTTTGAGGCAATACGGAGAGTTTTTTGAGCTATGACCCCTGAATTAATCACTTTTGGTCGGTATCTGGCGGGTGAATTTGAAAATCAACGGCAAGCGCAAGCAGAACCGTTGTGGTACGTTCACCTGCGTTTATGGTTGCGTCCGCTGCCTTTATTTCGGGAAGACAGCATCGCGCTTTTTGCCGAACAGGCCAGTATCATCAATTTAGACCAACCCTACCGACCGCGACTGTGGCGATTAACGCGCTCGGAATCGGGAGGGTTAGAGGTTAGGCACTATATGTTTAATGACCTGAAATCCGTGCAAGGTGCGGGCAAAAATCCCGATATTTTGCGAAAAATTAGCTTGGAAGACCTAACTTTCCTGCCTACTTGCACTTTAGCGGTTCAAGTCCATACTCTCCCTGATCATCAATACCAGTTTATCGCCCAACCGCAACCAGAACAGCGCTGTCAATTCACCTATGAGGGTACAACCTATCAGGTGTCTTTAGGTTTCGAGGTGACGAGTCATAGCCTAAAAACCTACGATAAAGGCCTAGATCCCGGCACCGGTAAGGGAATTTGGGGCGCTCTGCTCGGTCCCTATCAATACGAGAAAAAACGGGATTTTTCGGCAGAATTGGGGGTGTGAGGAAGATTGCATCACATGAGGTCAAAATGACGGCAGATAACACCGCAAACAGCGGCTAAAGCGGTAATTCCTAAAGCTGTGCCGATGTCTTGTCCTTGATTGACAGCAAAAGAAGTGACGATTCCTGCACCTAAACCGGCTGTGATTGCCGCTCCGAGAAAATCTTTATCTGAGTTTTTATACATAGAGATAAGGCCAAATTTCGACAAAATCGTGTTTTTTACCTTATCATCCTCTTTTGAGCAACTAATCACCAGGGGGCGGAATTGCAATCAAGCTTTAGATTTAGCCACGTTTCTTAACATTAAGTTGGGTAAGATATATAGGAGGTAAAATCGATGAAATTAGCTAAAATATCTTTTCATGGCTTTTTAACGCTGATTATCTCCCTTTTGCTAATACTGAGTTTTGTTAATGCCAGCAAGGCCCAATCGGATACGGCGGTAAGATCGGAGTTAATTAGTCTCCGCAATCGAGTCGAGCGCCTTGAAAGTCAGATCCGAGGAATAACCATCCGCGGGGAAAATGCCGCTCCCATTCCCCAACGGCGATCGGGAACGGGTATAGTAAATGGGGAAGTAGTCGGGGAAACCGACCCACTGTTCCAGCGTTTAGCCACTTTAGTAATTGAATTAAAGGAAGATTTAAAAAAGCTGGAGCAACGGGTGCAAATCTTAGAAAAAGAAACCGTTAGCCAGAAATCGTAGTCAATTGATGCTATAACGATCGAAAGTTAAATTGATTTCAACTATGCAGTTAATTGATTATGTAATTGTGCTGCTTTATCTGGCAGGAACCCTAATAATCGGGATTATCGCCGAGAAAAAAGCTTCTCAAGGTCTAGAATCCTACTTTTTAGGTAATCGCAATTTGCCTTGGTGGATGTTAGGGGTGTCGGGAATGGCAGCTAACACGGATTTAGCGGGAACTATGGTCATTTCTGCCCTAATTTACGCCGTCGGCCCCAAAGGACTATTTATCGAAATCCGCGGCGGTGTTGTCCTAATTATGGCCTTTCTCATGGCTTTTATGGGCAAATGGAATCGCCGGGCCCAAGTTATGACCATGGCGGAATGGATGCAATTTCGCTTCGGACCTGGAAAACAGGGGAATTTTGCCCGTATTATTAGCGCCGTCGCCACTCTCTTATTCTCTATCGGTGCGATGAGTTATTTCTCCGTTGCGGGGGGGAAATTTTTAGGGCAGTTTTTGGGTATGGATGATCGTCTTGCTTCGGTGATATTAATTCTTTTAACCTTAATTTATACGGTGGCCAGTGGTTTTTATGGTGGGGTAATTACCGATTTATTTCAAGGGTTTCTGATTTTTGTGGCGGTAATTTATGTATCGGCAGTGGCCTTTTTTACCGTTAATCTTCCCGATAGTTTCACGGTAGCAATTCCGGGGGCAGCAGAGCCAAAAACTTGGAATTTAAGCGACTGGTCTAGTATTTTTCCCTCCCTGACTTTGGATTTACCCGGAGATTATGCCATCTTTAATTTGTTTGGTGGGGTGATTTTCTTTTATTTAGTTAAAACCATCATCGAGGGTTGCAGCGGCAGCGGTGGTTATATGTTACAACGATACCTAGCCGCCAAAAGCGATCGAGATGCCGGTTTATTATCTTTATTCTGGATTATTCTGCTTTCTTTCCGTTGGCCTTTAGTCACAGCTTTTGCGGTTTTAGGTATTCACTACGGTTTAACCGAAGGTACGATTACAGATCCAGAAAGAATTCTGGCCACGGTGATTACTCAATACATTCCTGTGGGGATGAAAGGGTTATTAATTGCTGCTTTTTTAGCGGCAGCTATGTCCACTTTTAACGCAGTTATTAACGCTAGTGCTGCCTATTGGGTAAAAGATATCTATCAAGCTTTTTTGAAACCGAACGCGGGAGAAAGGGAGTTGGTTTTTCAAGGTCGTTTAGCCTCGGTTTTTGTGGTCGTAATTGGCTTAGTTTTGAGTTTTAATATCCAAAATGTCAATGATATTTGGGGTTGGTTAACCACGGGATTAGGGGTGGGATTAGCAGTTCCTCTCCTATTACGTTGGTATTGGTGGCGCTTTAATGGTTATGGTTTTGCCGTGGGAACTTTAGCGGGAATGATTGCGGCTATTGCCTCACAAGCGATAATTTTACCTTTCTTTCGCCACAGTCAATATCAGGAACTTATTCTCTTTCTTGTGCCGAGTTTGTTCGCTTTAGCTGGCTGTATTATCGCTACTTTGTTGACTCCTCCTACCGATAGTTTAGTCATGGAAAATTTCTATAATGTTACCCGACCTTTTGGCTTTTGGGGAGAAGTCCGTCACAGTGTTAAACCTAACCTACAGGCAAAAATTAAAGCGGAAAATCAACGGGATATTCTCGCCGCTTTTCTCACCGTTCCTTGGCAATTAGTCCTGTTTATGATGGGGATTGTTTTAATCATCAAGCAGTGGCAAAGTTTGAAGATTTTGGCTTTGGTTTTTCTTTTGCTTTCCATCGGTCTCTATTTTACTTGGTATCGACATTTATCTAAGGAAATTACTGTCACTAAAGACCGAGATTTAGGTTAATCAGTTATCAGTTATCAGTTATCAGTTATCAGTTATCAGTTATCAGATTTGAGTTTTGAGTTTTGAGTTTTGAGTTTTGAGCAGTATGTATTAAGTGAGCCTCATCCTACTGTCTTTTCACTGATTACTGTTTACTGATCACTGATTACTGAAAATGCCAGTTTCCTACTGTCTTTTCACTGATTACTGATTACTGTTTACTGATCACTGAATTAGGAGTGATCCCTTGACTTTGGCGGCGGCTTGGGTTATGATTCTTTTATAATGGGATGGTTGTGTCTATTGTGAAGTGCTTAGATTCCCATTATGAATAAAGTCTTTTAAAAATATTATCCCAAAATCTGCCGACAAAAGCAAGGAAAATTTTGCCGTCAATTGTTAAGTTTTGTTAAGAAAAATAGCAAGAGCGGCAAGGAATTTATATTCCTTACCGTTGACTTTGGCCGGACTCACCACTTCTTATAGGTTAAAAACTTACCCGACATGGTAATTTTAACGCGATCGCCTTTAGGGTCTTCCTCCTTATCCACGTCGAGGGTAAAATCGATCGCACTCATAATACCATCGCCGAATTTTTCATGAATCACCGATTTTAGGGGCATTCCATACACCTGCATGATCTCATAGAAACGATAAATCAGGGGGTCGGTGGGGACAACCGGACCCAATCCCTTGAGAGGATACTCGGTTAAGGATGCGACGATTTCGGTTCCCAGTCCCAAAGCTGCCACAATTTTCGTTGCTTCCTCTGGGGAGGCGCTCGCTTGCCGGTAAAAAACAGCGGCAATCCACACCTCATCTCGTCCTAGAATCGCTTCTAGGTCAGCGAAACTCAGTCCTTTTTCCTTCTTCGCTTCCAATAGTTTTGCAGTAATTTCGGGTATCATTGCTTATTTTTGCAGAATTTGTCTGCTTCTAGTTTACCTGAACATCAATTATATAAGGAAAAGTTATGACATTGATAAAAAAACATTCCTTAAAACCCCTTTACATAACTATAAAAACCCGATAGTATTAATTCATGTCAAACAAAGAACCTTGACAACCAAATACATACAGAAATTATCCAACCATGACCACCACTCTACAACAGCGCGAGAGCGCTTCCCTGTGGGAGCAGTTCTGTCAGTGGATCACCAGTACCAACAACCGTCTCTATGTCGGTTGGTTCGGTGTCATCATGATCCCCACCCTGCTCACCGCCACCACCTGCTTCATCATCGCCTTTATCGCCGCTCCTCCTGTAGATATCGACGGTAT